>DATMZQ010000297.1:0-14370 GCA_035573615.1 Burkholderiales bacterium
TCCAGCGTCACGACCCGGACATTCGCTAATTCGGAAACCAGTGCCTTGGCGAGCGTTACCGGCGTCATCAAGTCGCGTTTGCCCAGGATCATCAGCACCGGGCATCTCAGACTTTTGGCGGCTGCCAGTCCGGCTGAATAGCTGTTGCAGGCGGTGAAGTCGGCATGCAGCACGCCCGGTGCGGAACGCTCCAGCAACCGCATGCCTGAACCCATCATCCACATGCCGGGCGTGCGGTTTCCGCCCATTTGCGCGGCTGCACTATGCGAATAAACGTTGATCATGTCGAAGGCTGCGTGGTCGTTGGCTTTCGAGCCGTTCAGCAGCGGCGCGGACACCGGCATGGGAACCCCGCAACCAATCAATGCAATCCGCGATATCCGGCTGGGATAGCGCGAAGCGCATTCCAGCGCAATCAATGCTCCCATGCTGTGGCCAACCAGCGCGGCACGCGTCGCACCGGCTTCATCGAGCAACCGGGCTATCCAGACTGCCGCATCCTCGATAGCGGTAAAGGCGGGCGCGTGCGATTTGCCATGGCCGGGAAGATCGATCGCCAGGGCATTCCAGCCGTGGTAGGCAAAAAAGCGGCTTTGCAGCGACCATACGCTGTGGTCATGCGCCGCACCGTGGATAAAAGCAACCGTCGGCTTGCTGGCGTCGAACGCGCGGTTCGCCGTATAGGCGTATGTCTTCCTGTTGTCGACCGTCAGGTACATGGCAATGTCGTGGTGGTGCAGCAGCGGGCCGCAAAGGATATACACTGATGCCAACCGCGCGCAACCGGAACAGCATCATCAAGACGCGCGGGCGCAAACGGATGCGTCGTCGTGTGGCGCCTGTCAATCTGCCAAGGGAGGAAAGAATCATGTTTCAGAAACGCAGTGCAATGATAGTGTCGGGAATGGTGCTGGCGTTCGCGGTCGGCATTGCGGTCGGACAGAATGCAGCACCGACGGCAAACAAAGGCGTCAACGTGGGCGCGCCCACGTTCCTCGACCTCACGGACGAGATCGACAGCGTTGCGGGCAGGCAATTGCGCATGCGGGTGGTGTCCATTGATCCGGGCGGCGTGGTGGCGCTGCACAGTCATAACGGACGCCCGGCCGTCGCTTATGCCCTGCAGGGCACCTTGGTTGAACACCTCGAGAACGGCGATGTGCGCGAGCATCCGCAAGGCGAATCCTGGACCGAGGACAAGAACACTACGCATTGGGCGGAAAACAAGAGCAACCAGCCGGTAAAGGTCATCGCCGTCGACGTGTTCAAACCCTGAGCCGCTGTCCGGAGCCGGTTCCGAAGTCAAACAAGGATCGCCATGGAGCATGCGGCTGTGGTCGCTTGTTCCATGGCGAGGGTGGCTTGTACCGGAGCGACTATTTTTTGGCGGGATCTTTCAGCGAGCATTTCCAGCCGGTCACTGTCGAATTCTTTGGAATCGCTTGCGGAAGATTCGCCATGATGGATGGCAACGAATCGCCAAAACTCCTCTTGCATTCTTCGAGAGTCTTGATATTCGGATTGAACACCACGTAGCGGTCTATATCCGCATCGTTCTTGAGCGAGATCTCGACATACACGCCCGGCGCCTGTTCCTGCTTGCATCCTGCCAAGCCTAACGCGGATACCATAGCGAAACCAATTGCGGCGTTCTTCATTGGAATGCTGCTTTCCGCATCAAGACATTTTGCGGTTCAGGATTTTTGCGAGGCGCGCAACGCCCGGCTCAAATCCTCGATCAGGTCTTCCTGATTCTCGAGCCCGATCGACAAGCGCACGGTGCCCTCGGTGATGCCAGACGCCAGAAGAGCGGCGTTATCCATGCGGTAGTGCGTCGTGGTGGCGGGGTGGATCACCAGCGACTTGGCATCGCCCACATTGGCCAGATGTGAAAAGATCTTGAGTGCTTCGATGAATCGCCGTCCTGCAGCCCGGCCGCCTTTGAGACTGAACGTAAACACGGCGCCACATCCGCGCGGCAAAATGGCTTTTGCCAGCTCATGGTCCGGATGCGATGCGAGTTCCGGATAGGAAACCGATTCGACGGCGTCGTGCCCGGACAGGAACTGCACGATGGCTCGCGTGTTTGCAGTGTGTTTTTCCATGCGCAGGCCCAGCGTCTCCATGCCCTGGAGAATCTGGAAGGCGTTCATCGGACTCATCGCTGCGCCGAAATCGCGAATGCCTTCACGCCGCGCGCGCAACAGAAAGGCTGCGGTGGTGGATTCCTCGCTGAAGACCATGCCATGGAACCCCGCATAAGGTTCGGTCAAAGTCGGAAATTTCCCCGACTTCTCCCAGTCGAACTTGCCGCTGTCCACAATGAGTCCGCCGATCGCTACGCCGTGACCACCCAGGAATTTGGTGGCCGAATGGAAGACAAGGTCCGCACCTAGATCAAACGGGCGCAGCAGATAAGGTGTCGTAAAGGTCCCATCCACCAGCAATGGCAGACCAGCTTCGTGCGCTATTTCGGCAACCTGCGCAATGTCGAGCACATCGAGCCCGGGGTTGCCGAGGGTTTCGCCGAACACAAGCCGGGTATCGGGACGAATGGCCTTGCGAAAAGCATCCATGTCGCGCGGGTTGACGAACGTGGTTTCGATGCCGAAGCGCGGTAGCGTGTACTGCAGAAGATTGTGCGACCCGCCGTAGAGCGAACGCGAAGCGACGATGTGAGAGCCAGCGCCCATAAGCGTAGCGATCGACAGATGCAGGGCGGCCTGTCCACTTGCCGTGGCGATGGCGCCGACGCCGCCTTCCAGAGCGGAAATGCGTTCTTCCAGCACGGCGTTGGTCGGATTCGAAATGCGTGTATACACGTGACCCGCGCGCTCCATGTTGAATAGCGAGGCTGCGTGGTCCGTATCCTTGAAGACGTACGAAGTCGTGAAGTACACCGGCTGCGCGCGTGCGCCGAACTGCGGATCGGGCTGCTGCCCGGCATGCAGGCTCAGAGTATCGAACTGATAGGTTTTCGGTCCTGGCATCGGATGGCTGATGACGGCGATGAATCAGTAAAAGGCCCCGCGTGCGGTGACCGGCCAGACGCATTCCACCTTGTCTGCACGCAGGCCCACGATCCAGTCATAAAGGTTTACGGTCGGGTCGCAATGGCCGGGGACCAGGCGCAGTTTGTCGCCGACGGTGACGTGAGTGCCTTGGGCAAGCTTCAACACCCCATGCTCGTCAGATGCCTTTAGAAATTCTACGCCCGGCAGATCCGCGACAAGCGGCATGCCTGAGTCCACCGACAGCGCCTTGAGCCCTGCATCCACGACTGCGCGCTCGGGGCTCGCATGGCTCATCACCGTCGCCCAGACGTAAAGACTCTGCTCAAAGGCGTGCGTCGGCTTGCCATTTTCGCCGAGATTACGGTTGTAATCGGCATCCATGAAGATGTAGGAGCCCGGCTGAATTTCGTTGTACACGCCGCTTGCCGCCTCCAGCAGATACGTGCCGGTGCCGGCACCGGTGATGATTTCCGGCTTGAGTCCGTTTGCCTGCAGCGCTTCAACGGTAATGCGCACATATTGGACGGCCTGCGCAATGGCGGCCTTGCGCTCTGCCGGCGTGCGCGCATGTTGTGCGGCGCCCTGATAAGCATGCAGCCCGGCAAAGCGCAGTTGCCTGCTGGCCGCAATGCGCTGCGCGAGATCGACGCATGCGGGTCCCGGTTCAACGCCGCAGCGATTGCCTCCGACATTGACTTCCACCAGCACGTCGATTTTCGCTCCGGCCGCGCGCGCGGCGGCGTCCATGTCGACGACGTTCTGTTCGTTGTCGACGCAGACACTGATCCGCGCACGCCGGGCCAGCGCCGCGAGGCGCGCGAGCTTCGGCGCGCCGACCACTTCGTTGCTGACGAGCACGTTCATTACGCCGCCTTCCACCATGGCCTCGGCTTCCGATATCTTTTGGCAGCACACGCCGATCGCCCCGCGCGCCATCTGTCGTAGCGCGATTTCGGCACATTTATGTGACTTGGCATGGGGGCGCACGCGGATGCGCAAGCCTGCCAACGACTTGTCCAGGCGGTCCAAATTACGCTCGAAGGCGTCGAGATCCAGCAGCAGCGCTGGGGTATCCACTTCGGCTAGGCTCATGCCCGGGCGGGCCGGAGGAGCAGGACGCAGGTTCATTCGGTGGTCTTGTTTCGGGCTTATATTCGCGTTCGCGATGGAAACGGCGATGCTGGCCTAGCGTCCCGTTTCACAGTCGGTGCGCAAGACGTTGCCTGCGCTCTCTACGCTCCAGTTGTTGCCGTAAGAGCCAAACACCAGGTCCACGACGACAGTCAGGTTTTTCTTTTCCACCGCATCGTTGTAGCTGCGCTTTTCCAGTGCCGCAAGGGCCTGGTCCCGCGACTGGCCTTCCTTGCGCCATCTCATCGCTTCCGAGGCGAAGCTGCCGATGTCGGCGCAGGTCATGGTACCGAGCGGGTAGGGCGCCGCCATGGCTGCAGTGGAAAGCATTATCAGCAAGCCAGACGCGATTCGTTTCGACATAGGGAAATCCTGCGGAAAGTGAAGTTGGCGGAGTAGAATTTGTCCGCGGACGGCTTGCGCATTTTAAGCGTTCGGACAGGGGAATGCCATGTCACTGGAACAGTCGGAAAAAGCCGTCGCAACGCGTTGCCTGCTTGCCGCGCTGACCTTTGTCGTTATCTGCGCCGGCGTGGATGCCGCGCAGCCAGGCAACAACGAGACGCGCAAACAGGCGCTCGCGCAATTGCAGGACAGTGACGCGGCCGGACGGCTGGCTGGGTGCACGGTGCTGGCTGAAATCGGCAGACCCGAAGATCTGCCGTTATTACAGGCTCGTCTGAGCGATGAAGACTACCGGATTCGCGATTCTGCGGAAGCGGCAATATGGGCTATCTGGAGCCGGTCGGGCGATGCGGCCGTAGATGAGCTATTCAGAGAGGGCGTGGAACAAATGCGCAGCGCAAACCTCAAAGCGGCAGCGGAGACCTTCAGCCGAATCATTTCGATGCGGCCTCAATTCACCGAGGCCTGGAACAAGCGCGCCACCGTTTATTTTCTGCTGGGCCAGGACGATTTGTCGCTGAAGGATTGCGATGAGGTGGTGAAACGCAATCCCCAGCACTTTGGCGTGCTGGCGGGTTACGGGCAAATCTATCTGCGCAAGGGCGACCTGCCGCGTGCGCAAGAATATTTTGAGCGCGCACTGGCAGTCAATCCCAATATGGGGGGCGTGCAAGCCTCCCTGGACGCCATTCGCAAGATCCTGATCAAACGCGGCGAACGCTATATCTGAGATAACGCCACGCGGTGTGGCGGCCCTACTCGCGCGGCCGGTATGTGGAGGTTCGGAAATCACAATGGCATCATGGAAGTGAACGACGCAACGCAACCAATGCCTGACAGCACAGCGCGCGCCGTGCTGAGCACATTGTACGGCGGGCTTAACTTGGGTTTATTTCGCCATCCCGGCGCGGCGAGGCCCTGCGTCACCTCGACTCAGTTCATCGTCATCGCGGTCGCGTCCCTCGCAGTAAGCGGCGTCTGCTCTTTTGTCCTGTCCGGGCCCGGCGCACTGTTCAACCCGCAAGCACTCGCGTCGCAGCTGCTGTGGGTACCGCTGGCGTTGCTGGCCGGCCATCTGGTGGGTCGGCTACTCGGAGATGAACGCTATTTGCTGCAGGTCGCGACAACGGTTGGCACGATCGGTATCGCGCTGTCGGTCGCATCTGGAGCTGTCTGGTTCGCAGTGGACCGCGGCTGGATCAGGGTTCCGGCAGTGCTCGGCGTGAGCGGGATTTATGATTTGTTATTCGCCTGGTGGGCGATGGCGATCGTTGTTGCTGTAAGACGCATGACGTTCTCGTCGTCCCACCGCACACTATGGCCGGTGTTTATCGTCACGCTGATGGTAGTTGTGCCCGTGTATCTGGTAACGCCTGAGCCGTTATGGGAAGCGCCGGGTGAAGACACGCCACCGGAAACCGGATCGCGCCCGTTTGGTGAACGTGCGCTTTACGCGCAAACTGAACTTCTGAGGAAGGCCGAGCAGCGACTGAAACCAGAACGTGCCGGCGTGGAAGATCTGTATTTCGTTGGCTTCGCACCTGACGCTTCGCAGGATGTGTTCATGAAGGAAACCCTCGCCATCGGCAGGCTGATGGACGCGCGGTTCGGGGTGGAAGGGCGCAGTATCAAGCTCATCAGCCATCCCGGCGTGGTCGAGACGTTCCCGATTGCCACGCTCACCAGTCTGCGTCATGCCCTTCACGCCATCGGCAGCCGCATCAATCCGGAAGAGGACGTGGTATTGCTGCATGTCACTTCCCACGGCTCGGAAAATCACGAATTGAGCGTTGCTTTCTTTCCGCTCGAACTGCGGGCGATTGCCCCGGACGATGTGCGCTCTGCGCTGGACGACGCAGGCATCAAATGGCGCATTGTGGTGATTTCCGCATGTTACTCGGGCGGATTCATCGAGGCGCTGCAGGATGCGCATACGCTTGTTATCACCGCTTCAGACGCGACCCATACCTCATTCGGTTGCGGCAACGCGTTCGATTTCACTTATTTTTCCAAGGCCTATTTTGACGAGGCGTTGCGCCACAATTATTCGTTCGAGAAGGCATTCTTCATAGCCCAAAAAGCGATCGCGGCGCGCGAAAAGGCAGAGGGGCTGGAAGCTTCTAATCCGCAGATCTCCATGGGGCAAGCCATGCAGGCCAAGCTCGACAACCTGGCGAACAAATGGTCCGAGGCCAGCCATGAAAAATAATCGAATTTCGGCGTTTGCGCTTATGGCGCTGATTGCGCTGGCGTGCTTTCGTGTTCCGGCCGGCGCGGAAGACTGGACGCCGCTGAGCCGGGCAAAGGCGCTCGAGCAGACGCGCAGCACTCAGCTCGACAAACGCCGCATCGCGTATGGCCGCCTGGCGGAAGTCGGCACGATGGAAGATATTCCGGTGCTGCTGACCGCGCTGTGGGACGAGCAGGCGTTGATCCGCGGCATCGCGGAACAATCGGTATGGGGCATCTGGATGCGCACTGACGATCCGGTGGTCGATCCGTTGTTCCAGACCGGCATACTGCTGATTGCCGAGGACAAGGCGGACACGGCGATTGAAAAGCTAAATCAGGTCATTGCACTGAAGCCAGACTTTGCGGAGGCCTGGAACCGCCGTGGGAATGCTTACGCCGCGCTCGGGGACGAAGAACGTGCGCTTGCTGATTACGAGCACACCATCGCGTTGAATCCGTATCAATTCGGCACAATGGAAAGCTGCGCGGAGATCTGGCTGATGCGCAGCAACTATCGCAAGGCAGCCGAGTATTTCCGCCGCGCACTGGACCTGAACCCGAACCTGGCCGATGCAGCCGAGGCGCTGCACGAGCTGGAAGCGAAACTCGAAAACGATCGGATCTGAAGTGCCGTGAATATCGTGAATGCGTGAATGTCGTGAATACGTGAATACCGCGAATCCGTAAATGCCGAGTCTCCTGAACGATCACGGATGGTGTACCGGCTTCGCCGTAACCGTGCTCTGCCCATTAATGCCCTAAGTGCCAAAGCTTAATCGATATTCACGTATTCACGGATTCACGGCGTTTACGGCTTCTTCGGCAGTTCTATCCCCGACATCGCCTGATACATTTTCACGACCGCGGAGTCATCTTCGTATCCCAGGCCGGCACCCGCCGCACCAAGGAACAACTGGTGCGCGGCCGCAGTCAGAGGCAGGGGGAAAGTCATCTTTCTGGCGGAGTCGAGTACGATGCCAAGATCCTTGACAAAAATATTGACGGCGGAACGGGGCGTGTAATCACCGTCAAGGATATGGGGCACGCGGTTCTGGAACATCCAGGATGAACCGGCGCTGTTGGAGATGACTTCGTAAACGACCTTTGGATCGGCTCCTACCCGGATGGCGAGCGCCATGGCTTCGGCTGATGCGGCAATGTGCACACCCGCGAGCAGTTGATTGATCATCTTGACCTTGGAGCCGGTGCCGGCGTCTTCACCGAGTTCGTAAACCTTGACTGCAATAGCCTTGAGAACCGCATCGGCCTTCCTGAATGCCGCTTTCGAACCGGAGGCCATGATTGATAATTCCCCCGAAGCGGCACGAGCCGCGCCTCCCGAAACCGGTGCATCAATCAATAGCAGGCCTTTCGCGTCCAGGCGCTTACCCAGGTCAGTCGCAAACTCCGGCGCAACCGTGCTGCTCGCAATCACGACAGAGCCGCTGGTCAGTGTAGATGCGGCGCCGTCCTTCCCGAACAAAACTTCATTGGTCTGGTCGGCATTGACCACCAGCACGATAATGACTTCGGCATTGCTGCCGACGGCGGCAGGATTCTTTGCGGCAACACCGCCTTCCTGCTCGAATGCTTTCGAGACTTCTGGTCGTACGTCGTAGGCATGTACTTCGAATCCTTTCTTCAACAAGGTCCGCGCGACACCGAGACCCATCGATCCCAGTCCAATGACGCCTGCGATTTGTTTTTTTGTTGTGGCCATTTGCGTGCTCCTGTCTTGTCGAGCGTTCGATTGTTTTTGCACCCGCGGCGATTCTTTGCGAGCATAGCGGCCCGCCGTAAGGCGGCCCGACTCGCCCACCCATGAAGAAAAATCCGAAGTGGTTGATGTATGCCGCATGCGCCATGCTGCTTGGATCTTGCCACGGCAATCCGCATTATAGTCCGGTGAAATCGCATCACACCGAAGACGGGTTTCGCAATAACTATCCTGTGCCGGAGCGCGGGAGTTTCTGGAAGTGGCAGTGGGACCGCTGGACTAAGGGCGTGCCCGACGATCCGAAGGAAGGGTACGCCTTTGCCTCAATGAAGCCTGACGTCGCTTTTCTCGCTAGTAATCGCAGCGAGCCGACACTGACGTGGATCGGGCACGCCAGCTTTCTGGTGCAGGCGGGAGGCGTGAACATGTTGACAGATCCGATATTCAGCGAGCGCGCGTCGCCCGTTTCATTTGCCGGCCCCAAGCGTCATGTACAAGCTATGCTGGATATGCGCTCGCTTCCGCACGTCGATGCGGTGGTGATCTCCCATAATCACTATGATCATCTTGATCTGCCGACGGTCAAGCAACTCAACATACAGCCGGGAGGCGCGCCGCGTTTTTTTGTGCCACTGGGCTTGAAGCAATGGTTTGGATCGAACGGCATTGAGAACGTTACCGAACTCGACTGGTGGGATAGTGCCGAATTCATGGGACTGAAACTGACTCTTGCGCCCGTACAACATTGGAGTTCGCGCACGCCATGGGACCGTAACAAGACGCTGTGGGGATCGTGGGTCATCGAGCAGGCGCATATGCGGCTGTTCTTTGGCGGCGATTTTGGATATTCGCCGGACCTGGCCGCGATCGGCCAACACTTTGGCAACGTTGATTTGGCGATGCTGCCCATTGGCAGTTACGAGCCGCGCTGGTTCATGAGCGCGATGCACGTCAATCCCGAAGAAGCCGTGCGTGCGCAGCAGGACTTGCATGCGCGTTATGCGGTTGGAATGCATTGGGGCACCTTCAGGCTGACCGACGAAGTTCTGGACGAGCCGCCGCGCAAGCTTGCCGACGCCATGGCGCAAGCTGGTGTTGCACCGGAACGCTTCTTCGTCATGCGGCATGGCGAAATGAGAAAACTGGATTTTCTGACACCCGGCGGGCAATGAAGGCCTCTCAAAACAGTGCATCGCCCGCCTTGCCGGGCGCCGCCCAACTGGTTTCGAAGATCAGGAAATGGGCCGCCGAGCTTGGTTTTCAGCAAGTGGCGGTCGCTGACTGCGATCTTTCAGAAGCAGAGCCCCGCCTGCAGCAATGGCTTGCGCGCGGCTGGAACGGCGACATGGAATACCTGTCCGCACACGGCACGCGGCGCACGCGCCCGGCAGAACTGGTGCCGGGTACCGTCCGCGTCCTGAGCTTGCGCATGAATTATCTCCCTGCGGACGCTGCAGACAGCGGGGAGGTCCTGGCAGATGGCAGCCGGGCTTATGTCGCACGTTATGCACTCGGACGCGATTACCATAAGGTGCTACGCGGCCGGCTGCAACACCTGTGCGATCGCATCGCGGCGGTTACGCCGTTTCAGTACCGCGTATTCACCGACAGTGCCCCGGTCATGGAAGTGGAACTGGCAAGCAAGGCAGGTTTGGGCTGGCGTGGCAAGCACACGCTGGTGCTGAATCGGGAAGCCGGGTCATGGTTTTTCCTGGGCGAAATCTACACCGATCTGCCATTACCGGTGGACGCGCCGCAGCCGGAACATTGCGGCACCTGCAGCCGATGCATCGATGTTTGTCCCACTCGTGCGATTGTCGGTCCCTATCAACTGGACGCGCGGCGGTGCATTTCCTATCTGACCATCGAACACAAGGGCGATATCCCAGAGGAATTGCGGCCGCTGATGGGCAATCGGATCTACGGCTGCGATGACTGCCAGCTGGTCTGCCCCTGGAACCGCTACGCGCAAAAGGCGCAAGCGCCGGATTTCGCCGTGCGTAACCGGCTCGACGCGGCTGGGCTGGTGGAGCTGTTCTCCTGGGACGAGCAACAATTCGAGCGGCGCATGGAAGGCAGCGCAATCCGGCGCATTGGACATGAGCGCTGGCTGCGCAATCTGGCCGTCGGGCTTGGCAACGCACCTACTTCATCTGCCGTCATTGCGGCCCTTGAAGCGCGGCGCGACCATCCTTCTGTCATGGTCCGGCGGCACGTCGAATGGGCGTTGCAGAGGCATGGTGAGCCCCGGGGTTGAGATTGCCGCCGACTTCGTCTATAACGTGCCCCTCGCGCGGCGAACGTCCGCGCCATCTGACCAGGAGCGCAAGACAAATTGGCCGGCCATAAGAAATATGCGTCCTTCAAAGGAAGAATGCTCATCGTGGGTTTCGGATCTGTGGGCCAGGGATCGCTGCCGTTGATTCTCAGGCACATCGACATCGAGCCCGAACAGATCACCATCATCACCGCAAACGCTTTCGGTCGTGAAATCGCGGGAACGCTCGGCGTGAAATTCATCGTCGAGCCGATCAGAAGCGATACTTACGTTGCGCAGTATGACAAATATCTTGGCGAAGGCGACTTCCTGGTCAACGCGTCGTATGACGTGAACAGCCTGGATACCATCGAGTATTGCCAGCAGCGCGACATTCTTTACATCGATGCCTGCATCGAGCCCTGGCCCGGCGGACACAACAATACCGATGTGCCAGCGGCGCTGCGCACCAATTATGCGTATCGGGACGCCGCCCTGCAGATGCGCAACAAATATCCGAAAGGGCCTGCCTGCGTCTTGATGCACGGGGCGAATCCCGGGCTGGTCTCGCACCTGACCAAACAGGCTTTGCTCAATGTGGCGAAGGACATGGGGATCAGAAAAGCCGAGCCGAAAAGCCGCAAGCAATGGGCTGAGCTGGCGCAGCGGCTCGATATCAAAGTGATCCACATTGCCGAGCGGGATAGCCAATTGAGTGCACGGCGCAAAGCGCGTGACGAGTTCGTCAATACGTGGTCGAGCGAAGCCTTTGCCGGCGAGTCGCTGCAGCCGGCCGAACTTGGGTGGGGCACGCACGAAAAGAACTGGCCGGCAGACGGACGCACGTTTAACTTCGGCTGCGGCGCGGCGATCTATCTGGAGCGCACGGGCGCATCCACCCGGGTGCGCACCTGGACGCCGCTCGAGGGTCCGATGCTGGGCTTCCTGATCTCACATGGCGAGGCGACATCCATCCCGGACTTCTACACCGTGGAGAAAAAAGGCAAGGCGGTCTATCGCCCAACCTGCCACTATTCCTACCATCCGTGTGACGACGCGGTGTTGTCCATGCATGAATATATCGGCAACAACTACAAGTTTCCGCCGCGCTACCGGTTGCTGCGCGATGAGATTTCCGAAGGCATGGATGAGTTGGGCGTGCTGCTGATGGGACACGCGAAGGGCGCTTACTGGTACGGCTCTCAGCTCACCATCGAGGAAGCGCGCCAGCTTTGTCCCTACAACAACGCGACCAGCCTGCAAGTCAACATCGGATACGTGTCCGCTGTGATCTGGGCGATCAAGCATCCCGAAGCGGGCATCGTGGAACCGGATGAATTGCCGTATAAGGCGATGCTGGAGATCTGCAGGCCTTATCTGGGCAGGGTCGTCGGCGTTTACACGGACTGGACGCCGCTCGAAGAACGCGGAGTGCTGTATCCGGAAGACGTCGATAGCAGCGACCCCTGGCAGTTCAAGAATTTTCGGGTGGTGTGAAACCGGGGCCACGGGTTTCATTCGCAGACTGCTGTTCAACACATCAAGAGTTAATTTGAACCCACAAGAGTTTTGCCATGGACCTCGAATCGAGCCGAACCAAACTTGACCGTTATCCCGCGCGAGGCAAGCACGACTTTGCAACGGTAGCAGCGATTCTGGACGAAGGCTTTTTCTGTCACGTCGGCTTCGTGCAAAACGGTCAGCCCTTCGTTATTCCAACCGGCTATGGCCGCAAGGAAGGCGTGCTCTATATCCATGGGTCGGCCGCGAGCCGGATGCTGACTGAAGCAGAGAAGGGAATAGCCTTGTGCGTCACCGTTACCTTGGTCGACGGCCTGGTGCTCGCACGTGCGGCGTTTCACTCGTCGGTGAATTATCGATCCGTGGTCATTCTCGGCCAGGCCGAGCCGGTTCCGGCGCACGAAAAATTGCTGGCGCTAAAAACCATCTCCGATCACATCGTGCCAGGTCGATGGGAGAGCCAGCGTCCGGTCAAACAGCAAGAGCTCGACCAGACCAGAGTGCTGAAGCTCGAGATCGCAGAAGCCTCGGCGAAGATCCGGACCGGACCGCCGATCGACGATGAAGAGGATTACGCGCTGCCGATCTGGGCGGGCACACTTGATTTTTCCGCTCCTGCAGGCACGCCCAATCCGGATAAACGGTTGCAGCCCGGTGTTGCTACGCCCGCACATGTGCTGCGTTACCGTCGCGTCAAAATCTGAAGCGCTCGCCGGTCGGATATTTGTCGGGCACGAGGGTCACACACCGCGCGGCTCTTTACGCGCGGAGTTGATCCGCCAGATCCAGGAAATCGTTGCTGTTGTAGTCGAAGCCCGGGTCTGACGTGAGGTCCGGTTTGACATTCGGCCCCGCTTCTTTCGGACGGCGTACGAACGCGGTGTGCAACCCGCAGCCTTTGGCTGCGCGCAGATCATCCTTGTGCGCAGCGACCAGCATCACTTCATTCGGCCTGAATCCCAGCATGGCGGCTGCACCCAGATAACTCTCCGGATCCGGCTTGTAATGGTGAAACAGCTCCGCCGATAGCACGCAGTCCCATGGCAAGCCGGCATTCTTGGCCATGTTGGTCAGCAATGAAACATTGCCATTCGATAGCGTGGATATGACAAATTTTTTCTTCAGGCGCTTGAGCCCGCGTACTGAATCCGGCCACGGCCTCAGTCGGTGCCACGCCCGATTGAGCTGCTCCTTTTCGTCCTCCGTGAGTCCGTGGATGCCAAATTGCGGAAGCAAATCGTCCAGGATGAGTCTGTGCAACCGGTCGATATTCATCCAGGGCAGAGTGCCTTTGCGCACCTTGTCCATGGCTGGACGGTAGCCGCCGCGCCAGGCATCGGCGAACGCAGCCCAGTCGACGTCGAGCTGTTTTTGCGCAGCGAGGGCTTTGCCTTCGCGAATGAGGCTGCCTCGCCAATCGACGACTGTTCCGAACACGTCGAACACCAGTGCGCGTACTTCGGGAGCTTTCATGCTGTGCAATGGCTCAATCGAGGTAAATCGTTCGGATTATAGACGGCTCACATGGCCAGGCTGAGCAGAATATTCATTGGTGGATCATTTCTGCTCGAATGCATATCGCACGCCGACCCATGCTGCTCGCGGCGCTCCCGCGGAGCGGAATTGGTCGTTGGTTACGTTGGTGGCGTCGAACGTGCGTCCGGGGCCATTGAAGAAATTGTCACCCAACACGCCAAGCGTTTCATAGTCCTTGTCGAACAGATTGTCGACGCGCCCAAAAAAGGACAACCGCTTGTTGTACTGATAGTGCGCATCAAGATTCACCAGCGCATAGCCGGGCACTTTGCCGTTGACGTCCTGGTTGTTCTCGTCGCCACGGGCGTACTGCGAGGAGAAATACACGATGTTGCCGCCCAAAGAGAATTTCTCGGTAAAGGCGTAATCGGCCCGCAGCTTCACCGAGTGCTCCGGAATGCCAGGTATCTTGTCTCCAGGAGAAACCTGGATATCGCCCGCTGCATTTGCCGACGAGTTGCTTGGACTGTTCAGCGTAAGCTGAGACTGAAATGTAGCCTGAATATAGCCATAGTTCACGGCAAGGTTGAGTTTCTCCACGCGTGCATGTGCGCCCA
>DATMZQ010000298.1:0-2363 GCA_035573615.1 Burkholderiales bacterium
CAGCGTCAGACAGAAGGTGACGCCCATATCCAGGGTATTGACATGCCCGATCCCCGCATATAGCAGGCTGCTGGACAGGACCAGTGCCGCGCAGAATCCTGCGGCTCTGCCAAACAGGCGCCTGCCGGCAAAAGCCACGGCGAATACGCCAAGGAATCCGGCCAGGGCGGTCCACAGCCGTGCTGTCCATTCGCTTTCGCCGAAAGCCTTATAGGCTGCAGCGGTGATCCAGTATTGCAGCGGTGGCTTTTCGAAATACTTGATGCCGTTCAGCCGGGGCGTCACCCAGTCCCCGGTGATCGCCATTTCGCGTGCGATTTCCGCATAGCGGCCTTCGTCCGGACGCACCAGGCTGCGATAGCCGAGGTTGCAGAACCATATGATGGCAAAGACCACAACAATAAGTGCGGCGATGCGTCGCCTGGCGGTATTCAACTTTGCTTTGAGATCGTCTGTCATTGCCTGCGCTCTATGCCAACGCTAAAAAAACAGAGGCAGGCCGCGTGACGCGGTATGCTCATGACCCGGTGCTGCCTTGTCGTGACGCCGGTGAGGCGCTATGTCTGACGCCGTGGCCTGGGCAGTAGCAGCGGGCGCAGGCGATGATAAACGTTATTCAGGATCCGTGGTTGCGCCGCGGCAGCGGGATGGATGCCATCGGCTTGAAACATATTGCGGTCGTCCGCGAAGCCCTGGAGCATAAAGGGAACCAGCGAAACATTCTGCTGTCTGGCGACTTCGGTAAACAGGCTTTCGAAACGCCGTGTGTACACCGGCCCATAGTTGGGGGGAATACGCATTCCGGCGATCACGACTTTGGCGCCTTTCTTGCGGCAGGCCTCCACAATCGCGATAAGATTGCGCCGGGTTTCTTCAAGGGGATTACCGCGCAAGCCGTCATTGCCGCCAAGCGCAACCACTACGACAGCGGGTCGATATTCCTCAAGAGCGTTTGCAATGCGATTGCGGCCGCCGAGCGTGGTTTCACCGCTGATACTGGCATTTACCACCTGGTAATCGAGCTTGTCCCGCTTGATGCGCTGCTCGAGTAGCGCGACCCAACCTTCGCCTTGCGCCAGGCCGAAACCTGCAGAGATGCTATCACCGAGAACGAGTATGGTCTGTGTGGCTCCAACCGACACCGGAACGATAACCAACATCAGAAAAAAAAGAAGCGACCGCATGGCTGACAAATTCATGCCGCCTATTGTGAGGGCGGCCGGTTTGACGAAGCAAGTATTTACCGGTACCTCCGCGCTGACCATCCTCACGGATGTTTCCTTCGAGATCGAACGCGGCGAGGCCGTCGCCATTCTCGGCGCTTCGGGCTCCGGCAAGACCACGCTGCTGGCGCTGCTGGCCGGATTGGACGTGCCAACTTCGGGCACCGTGGACATCGATGGACAAGATCTGTTTGCGCTCGACGAGGACGGACGCGCACGCCTCAGGCGAAAACGCATCGGTTTTGTTTTCCAGTCATTTCAGTTGCTGCCCGCCCTTACGGCACTGGAAAACGTCATGCTGCCGCTGGAACTGGCCGCAAATCCGGATGCAAAGAATCGGGCCTCGGACTGGCTTGCGAGAGTTGGATTGGGCCAGCGGATCACCCACTATCCCAGGCAACTCTCCGGCGGAGAGCAACAGCGGGTTGCAGTGGCCCGTGCGTTTGCCGCTGATCCACAACTGCTGCTGGCTGATGAGCCCACCGGAAACCTCGATTCCGCGACCGGAGAGGAAATCATTTCGCTCATGTTCGAACTCAATCGCGTGGCGCACACCACGCTGCTGCTCGTCACGCACGACGAGCTTCTGGCCCGCCGGTGTCCGCGCCGCATTGGACTTGTGGCGGGACGGCTGAGCAGCGATGAGCGGCGCTGATCTGCGGCCGTTTGCCGTGCTGATGCTAGCCGCGCGCATGCTGATGCGGGATTGGCGCGCCGGCGAGCAACGGTTGCTCGCGCTTGCGCTGGTGCTCGCCGTGGCCAGCGTGACCACCGTGGCCTTCTTCGTCGATCGAGTCGACCGTTCGCTCAGGACTGAGTCGAACCAGTTGCTGGGCGCGGACCTGGTCGTCGTATCCGATCATCCGATTGAAGCGTTTCTTGTTCAGAACGCCGAACGCCTGGGATTAGCTTCAACGACTGCGGTACGTTTTCCAAGCATGACGCAGTTCGGTGGTCGCACGCTGTTGACTGAAGTGAAGGCAGTTACTGCGGGATATCCGCTGCGCGGCAAGCTGCGTATCCGGGCCGCTGAAACAGCGGCGGATGTGGAACCTCGCCGCATTCCGTCCACGGGTGAGGTATGGGTGGACGATCGGTTGCTGCGCAGGCTCGCGATTAAAATCGGTGAGCGCATTGTGC
>DATMZQ010000299.1:0-4467 GCA_035573615.1 Burkholderiales bacterium
GATCCCAAAACAAGCAAGGGGGAAGGACTGCGCGCGCCCAATGGGGTCGTTCAGGATGTTCGCAACTACTGGGCGTCCGGCAAACCTTACTATGATCCGGCGGCGATTCGCGTACCTGTTCTGCTAATTAAAGCAGAATGGGATCAGGACACGCCTGCTTACATGGCGCAAGCGTTATTCCCGCTGCTGAAGAATGCAGCCGCCAAGCGCTACGTGGAGATAGGAGAAGGAACGCACACCGTCATCATGGAAAAAAACCGCCTGCAACTGTTCCATGAGGTCCAGTTGTTTCTGGAAGAACCGGTCAAATAGAATTACCCGCGGCCTTGCAGAAGGCAGGCAATTACGTACCCGTTGCCTCGCAAATCGGGTGCATCAGTGCGAAACTGAAACCGGCTCAACCGCCTCGGAGAGCTGAACATTTTGCACCCGGCAGTCGTCCAGCAGACTGAATACGGCTTGGCCTACCAGCGCCAGGTCATGTCCGGGCTGCAGCGGCCAGACATATTGCTCCGACAAAGAAGTGTCGAAAGGCGAACTCAAGCGAACCCGGACGCTGGCATCGTCGCATGCGAACACGGCAGCATCGGGTTCACCAGCACGCGCGCGAAATCTGCGCAACGCACCGCTCAGAAAAAGCTGCAAACATAGTTCGTAGAGCGCAAAGGTGCCCTCTTCCAGCGCCTGCCGCGGGCTTGCGGGTAGTCGCGGTATGGGCAGCAGCGACAGGCCCGGCTGTGTCAACTGGTCCGCCAGTGTCCGGGTGAACGCCATGCCCCAGGCGCTGATATTGCCGGCGGTTTCAGTAAAGCCAGGCGCGTCGGCCGAAGTCAGCGACACTCCGGTCATGAACCGCAACCACGCTTGTTCTTCGCTGCGCTCTATGAGCAGGTCCTGTGGCGGAATATCCAGCGGCGGAAAGCTCTCCAGGGCGCTTACACGCTGCCGCTGGTAGAGCAAACTAAATTTTAGCGCTGCCAGTCCCGCCGGCGACACCAGGCTGGCGCTGAGGCCAAAAGTCTTGATCGGGCCGAGTGTGCCGTGCGATTCAAACAGCGTCTTAACCTCCTCGATGTCCGGAACCACACCGGGCACAACGGCCGGAGCACGTCCGCCCGTCACGATCAGAATCGGAATGGCAAACAGGCGCAAATGCATTACCGAATCGTCAGGCGCTTTAAGCGCATGCTCCAGTGCCTTCGACAACACTCGGAATATCGCATAGGAACTCGCTTCTGCAAGGGCTTGCTCGATGACGACATCGTTCCCTGTAGCAAGCGCCTGATGCAGCGCCGCCGCCAGCTCTGCGCTCGCTGCAGACTGCTGAGCCAGGCGCACCAGGGGATTGGTCGAGGACAATGCGTAACGGCGCGGATCAGGCAGGGTTTTCACGTGAATCGAGGTTATCGGGAGGTTCGCATCCCGGCAAAATGTTATGCTCGAAATAATCACCGACTACAGAGAGGCTCGGCGTGAAACATATCAATTGGGACAAAATCCCAGCTGAAAAATTAAACGACAAATTTGTCCGCAAACTGGCCTGGGACGGCAAGATCATGATTGGCCAGACGCTGGTTGAAAAAGGCTATGTCGTGCCGCTGCATTCGCACGACAATCAACAGGTCACCTTCGTGACGAGTGGTGTCTGGCGGTTCAAGCTGGAAAACAGGACGGTTGAGGTCGGGCCCAACGAAATGATCTTTATTCCGGCCAATGTCCCGCATACGGCCGAGGCCTTGGAAACGCTGGTTGCCTACGACGTGTTCACGCCACCGCGCGAAGACTGGATCAACGGAGACGACGCCTACCTGCGCACAAGGTAAACCGCTCACAAGCGGGCCAATAACGCGTCTTCTACCGAAGCGCGGTCAATTCTGCGGCTTCCAGTTCTTGACCGATTCCTTCGCCTGCGCGATCTGTTCGGGCGTCATTTTCCTCTCGATCTTGCCAATTTCCTCTTTGGTATAGAGAGAATCGCGGTAGCTGCTTTTTGGATTCGAAGCCGAAAGGGTCAACCACATGTCGGCCATCTGCAGATCCTTTTGCACACCCTGCCCGGCTGCATACATTATTCCGACGTAGTACTGTGCGCGCGCATCTCCCTGGTGCGCCGCCTTCTGGAACCATTTCAGCGCTTCGGCCTGGTCGCGCTTGACCCCAAAACCATTGTGATACATGAACCCGAGGAAATATTGCCCATCCGAGTTGCCCTGGTCCGCAAGGGCGCGAAACTCGACCAGTGCCTTGGCGTAGTCGCCGGTTGAGTAAGCTTCTGTCCCTTCCTCAAGGCCGGCACGGGCGGCAAACGACAACAGCAAGGCGCACAGCAGGATAAAACGCTTCATTGAATTCCCCGAACAATTGGATTAAAGACAGATTGTAGCGCTTCAATGGCGAGCTGAGCCGCGAAGCCTTGACGGGGACGGTGAGGCGCCGGGGCTGTCGTCCAATTTGTGGCTGCGATTGCGTGAATCGCAACTGAGCCCTGAGTGGGCTCTGCAGGTGGGAGGATTGATTGACGGTGCCCCACTTGCTGCCAATGGGTCCGTACTCACAAGGCGGTGATAATCGCCTTTTATCGCCTTCACCGTGAGCGACTGAAATTCAGCCCCGGCCGCCAGCAAAAAGTTTCGTCCTGATGGTTCCGTGTGTAAAGAGACAAGTTGTAAGAGTCCATGACTACGGCGTCACTTTGCCAGCGGCTTTAGCCTGGTCCGACGATCCTGTTGCGACCTTCGGATTTTGCGCGATAGAGCGCCTTATCTGCCGCTTTTAGCGCCCGGTCCGGCATCTCGAAACGATTGTTGCGCTCTGCGACACCGATGCTGATCGTGACCGATATGCACTTGGGGTCTTCTGGGTCAGGTCTCGCGACATCGGGCGCGCCGGCGCGCCGCCCGCTCTCACGCAACCTGATCTGGTAAGTCTCAATTTCTTTACGCAACGCTTCAAGCGGGTATTTCAGACTCATTGCGCGCTTGCCCGGAAACACGATGGTAAATTCTTCGCCGCCATAGCGATATGCCTTGCCGCCGCCGCGCACGCGCTGCAGCCGCGCTGCGACCAGTTTGAGAACCTGGTCACCTACTTTATGGCCCCAGGTGTCGTTGAAGGCTTTGAAGTTGTCGATGTCAATCATCGCCACGGTGAAATCGCCATCCAGCGATTGCATGCGCTCATTCAACGCGCGGCGCCCTGCCAGACCGGTCAACTCATCGTAGAACGCCATGCGATATGAATCCTGCACCACCGCAATGGCCACGATTGCACCCGCCATGGAGCAGAACCAGCCGTAGGCGCCGGCCGGTGGCGCATCGATGCAAGCGAGCGCGAACAAAGCAACGGCGGTCGCAAAGGCGGCATCAACCGCCGATCCACGCGCCACGGCACACGCCACGCTAATGATGACCGCGGCAATCATGCAGACAATGCCCAATTGTGGAATATGCAACCCGGCCAACGCGGCATGCGCGTAGAACGGGCTGTACAGGGCCGCTGTTAAATCCGTAGCGTCGAAGATCACGATAGCGGCAACTGCTCCAATCTCCAGTAGCGGCAGCGACATCCTGCGCAGTCCCGCGACGTTTAGTGCGCCACGCTCGCGCAACAGGGTGTAAACAGCTATGTTGATCGGTATCAGGACACAGACTGCTGCATATACGGCTCGTGCAGTAAATTGGCTTGTCGCCTGTTCTTTAAAAAACACGTAGGCGAGGTAGGCAACCGCCAGCGTCAATAAAACGAAAAAGGCCCTGCCTTGACGGAATGCGAGGCTGAGCCAAATTCCGGTCAGGAATACGATATATGGGCCATGGACCTGCAACCCGCTGAGCAAGTCGGGGAAAACTGCGTGTCCCGCGAGCAAGATCGTCAGCCACCAAAGCACAAGCGGCACAGCGAAATTGCGCAACGAAATCCCGATCGCGGTGAAGGGCGGAAACCGCTCCACCACAATACCGCGACCGCCTAGCAGTTCCACAGCTTGCGCACGTCACAACGTGTACGCAGTTTCGGATGCATATGTAATATCCTTCTGCTCGCCTTGTGCTGGCTGCTCTATGCCTGCGCGTTCGGACATCGTCGGCGAAAGAGCAAGCAACAAGCAAAAGACAATCCAGCAGTGCATTTGTTCTGCGCCAGGTATCAAATGGCATATTTACTGATCCAGTTGTTGGTGTATGGCGACACAACCGTTAAATTTTTGCGTGAACTCAGCTACCTCAGACGACCGTGTGTCGTCTGTGAGCTACAGGTCGAATGGAATAATCGCGGAGATGTGGATCGCGTGTAGCTGCTGGAGATCGCCTCATGCAAACGTGCACAGCGACATTTGATTGCGCCTGCAGATCAGGCGACGCTTCATTGGCCTGTGCGACGCTTTAGTGATCCAGTACTTTTGTTATGGCGCAGTGGTGCGTTCGACAAAAATTTGTGAGCGCTCAGATTTGATCGCGCCATGCTTGGCCG
>DATMZQ010000300.1:0-10253 GCA_035573615.1 Burkholderiales bacterium
CCCTTGATGCGCATATTGGTGCGTCCGCACGCACTAACGCCTGGCGCGACAGCCGACAAATCTCCGGTAGCAAAGCGGATCAGCGGATACTCCATGCACAAACTTGTGACCACTACTTCGCCCACGTCTCCTGCAGCCACCGGGTCGCCGGTGCCCGGCCGCACGATTTCTACAATGACGCCTTCGTCGACCACCAGCCCGCCCATGGGTTCGGTCTCATACGCAATGAGCCCAAGGTCAGCAGTCCCGTAGCATTGGCGAACCGTAATGCCGCGACGCTCGATCCATTGCCGCACCGGCGGCAACAAAGCCTCACCCGACACGCTTGCCTTAACAAGGCTGCTGACATCGGCTTTCAACTCATCGGCCTTTTCCAGAAGTATCTTCAGGAAAGATGGCGTGCCGGCATAGCAGCTCGGTTTGAGATCCGCAACAGCAGCGATCTGCAATTCCGTCTGTCCGGTGCCGGCCGGAAACACCGCGCATCCGATCGCCTGGGCAGCAAGGTCGATCATGAACCCGGCAGGCGTAAAGTGATACGAATACGTGTTGTGGACCAGATCTCCGCGCCGGAACCCCGCAGCAAACAGCGCGCGTCCGAAGCGCCATGCGTCACCGCGCCCACCCTGCGGGTCGTAGATGGGGCCGGGGGAGGCGAACACCCTGCCAAGTTGCCCAACGGAAAGCGCAGTCATTCCAGCAAACGGCGGAGCCTCCTTCTGTAGTGCAATCAGGTCGGATTTGCGCGTGACGGGAAGTCCGGCAAGCGCCTGGCGATCGCGAATGGCGCCCGCATCGATCCCGGCCAGCAAGCGCGCAAAATATGCGGTGTTGGCTTTGGCATGGCTTATGTGACCTGGTAATGCATTGAACAACGCGCGCTCACGCTGTATCGGGTCGCGGATCTCAAGGTCGTCGTAGTAGTCCATCAGGGAGCGGCGGCCACTATCAAATTAAAGTTCTGTTCCGAGCCACGGACGCACGCTCAGGCAAGCCATCTTTTGCGGCGGCGATAGTGCTTGGCATCGCGGAAATTTTTACGCCCGGTAGTGGACACGCCCAGATAGAACTCCTTCACGTCCTCGTTGCCGGCCAGGTCGGCGGCCGGTCCATTCATGACGACGCGACCGTTTTCCAGGATGTAGCCGTAATCGGCATGGCGCAGGGCAACGTTGGTATTCTGCTCGGCAAGCAGAAAGCTTACTTTTTCGTTTTCATTGAGCCCGCGCACGATCTGAAAAATTTCGTCCACGATCTGCGGCGCCAGCCCCATTGAAGGTTCATCGAGCAGGATCATGCCGGGCTTCGCCATCAGCGCGCGGCCCAGCGCGGTCATTTGCTGTTCCCCGCCGGAGGTATAGCCTGCCTGGCTCCTGCGCCGTTCTTTCAAACGCGGAAAGTACTGATAAACCATTTCCAGGTCGCGCCGGATTGCTGCACGGTTTGCGCTGCGCGTGAAGGCGCCGGTCAGCAGATTTTCTTCAACAGTCAGATGTTGGAAGCAATGTCTGCCTTCCATGACTTGCACCACGCCGCGTTTCACGACTTCCCACGGCGTGAGGCGGTCGATGCGCTGGCCGCGCAATTCAATCGAGCCCTTGGTTACATCGCCACGTTCCGACGCGAGCAGATTTGAAACTGCCTTCAGCGTAGTGGTCTTGCCGGCGCCGTTCGCACCCAGCAGCGCCACAATGGTCCCTTCCCGGACTTCCAGCGAAACGCCCTTGAGGACCAGGATGACATGGTCGTAGATGACTTCGACGTTGTTGACAGCAAGCAGCACCGCCTGTGTATTCATACTGCGTGAAGCCTGTTGGTTGATGAAGGGTGAATGTTGTGAAGGGCCGCTGCCGCAAGGGCGCAGTCAACTCATCCTTCACCACATTTACGGTTTAGAACAGGAGAAACGATTCAGCTCTTCATGCAGCCCGCCGTAATGCTCTTTTCGGTAGCGTACTTGGCAGCGGAATCCTCTACCATCTTGCGCACCAGCGCCTTGTCCCCGCTCATCCATTCAGACGCTGGTTTCCATTTACCGCCTTCCCACTTCTGGAATCGCACCAGACCGCTGCCGCCGTGATCCGAGCAGGACAGTTTTAGCGGAGGAACCATGGTGCCGAAGCCCAGCTGGTCCAGGCGCTTCTGGTCGACGTTGAGATTTTCGATCCCCCAGCGCGTCTGTTCGCCGGTCATGGGCTTCTTGCCGAACTTTGCCTGCGCAGTACGGACTGCTTCGACGGTATACATTGCTGCTGCCAGGCCACGGTTCCACAGCACTGTGCCCACCAGTTTCGGATCGCCGCCTTTGCCCTTCCCGTAAACAAACTTCTCAACGTCCTTGACGACGCCAAAATCCTTGCCGGCAAGATTGAGGCTGGCCGCGTAATAACCTTCGGACGCGGGGCCCGCTGCCTCGGTATCAATCTCTGAACCCGCCCACCAGTTGCCAACCATTTTGTCGCGCGGGAAGCCGACCTTTTGCGCCGTCGACAATGCCGTTGCACTCATTACACCCCAGCCCCACAAGATTACCCAGTCCGGTTTGTACTGCCGTATCTGCAGCCATTGTGATTGCTGTTCGTTGCCCGGATGGGGTACCGGAATAAGTTTCAGCTCAAAACCCAGTTTGGCGGCCTCCGCTTCAAGAACCGGGTGAGGTTCCTTCCCATAAGCAGAATCGTGATAGAGCAGAACGATCTTCTTGCCCTTGAGCTTCTCGCTGCCGCCTTCCTTGTCCGCTATGAACTTCACGATACCGGTAGCGGCGTCCCAGTAATTGGATAGCAGCGGGAATACCCACGGAAAAACGCGGCCGTCGGTTGCGTCCGTCCTTCCGTACCCCAGAGTGATCAGCGGAATCTTGTCGACGGGTGCCTTGTCGATGAGACCGTAGGTAATCCCGGTGGACATGGGATGGATCGCCGTCGGACCGCTTTCGCTACGGGTCTTGAGTCTTTCATAGCACTCCACGCCTTTAGCATTGTTGTACTCGGTTTCGCATTCCTCCCATGACAGCTTCACGCCATTTATGCCGCCGTCACGCTCATTGACCAGCGCCAGATAATCGAGAAAGCCGGTGAAGAAAGCGGCGCCGTTCGCACCATAGGGGCCGACGCGGTATCCCAGGATTCCCATAAACTGGCTCCCGGCCTGCTGCGCTGCTACCGGCAGCACAGTAACGGTGCCACCAGCCAGCGCTATCAGCGAGATTGCTACTTTTGTCCAGGTTCTCATTGTGTTCCTCCAGATGTGTTCTGCTGTGCTAGTACGGAAAAGGCCAAAGCCGCAATTTTTCTTTTGTAATTTGCCACAAACGCGCCAGTCCGTGCGGTTCAACAATCAGGAAAAAAATGATCAGCCCACCGAACACCAACAGCTGCACCATTGACGTAACGCCCGGTTCCAGGGTCAGGTTGAACGCATGGCCTGCTCGCGTCAACAGCACCTCGATCACGATAGGCATCAGCGTAATGAAGGCCGCTCCCAGGAAAGAGCCCAGGATGCTGCCCACGCCACCGACGATCACCATGAACAGGATCCGGAAAGAAAGGTCCAGGTTGAAGCCGTCCGGCTCCACGCTGCCCAAATACGCAAACGCATAGAGTGCGCCGGCAACGCCGCAGTAAAACGAACTCACTGCAAATGCAGTCAGTTTGGTGCGCAAGATGCGAATGCCGATCACCTCGGCCGCGACGTCCATGTCGCGTACTGCCATCCACGCGCGGCCAATGCGGCTGCGGGTCAGATTTTTCGCGAGCAGGGCGAGCAGCGCAACGATAAAGACAACCAACAGATATTTCTTCTGCGGCGAATCAAAGGCCACGCCCAGGATCACAATCGGCTGCGCAGTGATCACTCCCGAGGCGGAATGATTCGAGAACCAGCCGACTTTGGTGACCAGCCAGGGAATGAAAAACTGCGCCGCGAGCGTAGCCACGGCAAGATAAAAGCCCTTGATGCGCAGGCTGGGGAGACCGAACAGCATGCCGATCACCGCAGCCGACAAACCGCCACACAGAAAACTCAACAGGATCGGCATGCCCGGAATACGTAACTGGAAGTTGTAGGCGGCAATTGCGCCCACCGCCATAAAGGCCGCTGTCCCCAACGACAACTGACCCGCATAGCCAGTCAGGATATTCAAGCCGAGCGCGGCCAGGGAAAACACCAGAAACGGAATCAGCAGCGCAGTCAGCCAGTAATCGCTGGAGAGCAACGGTATGCCGATGAAGGCGACAACCAGCATGGCAACCATTGCATGGCGATCCTGCCGAATCGGAAACAATGCCTGATCGGCGGCGTATGTGGTTTTGAATTGGCCTGTTTCGCGGTAGAACATTTCAGTGTTTGATGGTTGAGCTTCAGTTCATGGCAAGGCGCGTTTCGGTGCAAGCTTCCTCTCGATGTAGAACGCTATACCCGATCAATTCTTTTTTCTCCAAACAAGCCCTCCGGTCGCACGAGCAGGAACAACAACGCCATCATGTAGGCGAACCACCCCTCGATGCCGCCACCAATGTGTGGCCCGAGATACACCTCGGCAAGTTTCTCCAGTGCACCGATGATCAGCCCGCCGACGATGGCGCCGAGTACGGATTCGAAGCCGCCCAGGATAAGCACCGGCAAGGCCTTCAACGCTACAAAAGTCAACGCGTATTGCACGCCGTTGCGCGCACCCCACATCAGGCCAGCGACCAGCGCCACGAACCCGGCAACCGACCATACGATGGCCCATATTTGCTTCAGCGGAATGCCAATGGCGAGCGCGGCCTGATGGTCATCAGCGACCGCGCGCAATGCCCGGCCTACCCGGGTAACCTGAAAGAACACAGCCAGCACCGTGACCAATATGCCGGCCACCAGCGCAGCGGTCAGATCAAAGCTGCTGATCGCCATGTCGAAATGCTGCAGCACCGCCGGGATGGGCTCGTCCTTGATGCCGATATCGAGCCGGCGCACATTAGTGCCCCAGATGAGTTGCGCGAGGCCTTCAATGAAAAACGACAAGCCGATGGTCGCCATGAACAACGTAATCTGGGGTTGATTCACTAGCGGGCGCAACACGATACGTTCAATGAGCGTTCCCAGCACAACCATGGCCGCTAATGACAGCATGAATGCGGCCCAGAACGGCAGGGAGAATTTTTCCTGCAGGCCGACGAACGTCAGCGCTGCGAAGAACACCATCGCGCCTTGGGCAAAGTTGAACACGCCGGACGCCTTGTAGATCAGCACGAATCCAAGCGCGACCAGCGAGTACATGACTCCCGCGAGTAACCCGCCTATCAGCACCTCGAAGAAAAAGCTCATTCCCGGAATCCTGAATCAGCCTGCCCGCTGCGCGTTTGCGCTTTATCTCTATCCGGCGCACTCAATGTGATAGACCCAAATAAGCATCGATGACTCCTTTGTTGCTGCGGATCTCGTCCGGAGTGCCATCGCCGATCTTGCGGCCGTAGTCGAGCACGACGATGCGGTCGCAGATATCCATCACCACGCCCATGTCATGCTCGATCAGCACGATGGTGGTGCTGAATTCGTCATTGACGTCCAGGATGAAACGGCACATGTCCTGTTTTTCTTCAACATTCATCCCCGCCATCGGCTCATCGAGCAGCAACAGTGCCGGTTCGGCTGCCAGTGCGCGAGCCAGTTCGACACGTTTCTGCAAGCCATACGGCAACCGGCCGACCGGTGTCTTGCGAATATGTTCGATTTGCAGGAAGTCGATGATCTCCTCGACTTTCGCGCGATGCGCCAACTCTTCCCGGCGATTGCGTCCGATATAAAAAGCTTGCTCCAGCAGGCCCGCATGCATCTTCAGATTGCGACCGGTCATGATGTTGTCCAGCACGGACATGCCCTTGAACAGCGCGATGTTCTGGAAAGTGCGCGCGATACCGTGCGATGCGGCGAAATGCGGGTCCATGCTGCGGCGTATTTCACCGCGGAAGCGAACCGTGCCTTGCTGCGGATGATAAACGCCATTGATGACGTTCAGCATCGAACTTTTGCCGGCGCCATTGGGGCCGATGATCGCGCGAATCTCGCCTTCGCGAACCTCGAAAGTCACATCGGAGAGCGCGCGCACGCCGCCGAAGGCAAGGGCTATGTTTTCGACCGCCAGCAAAACCCCGCCTGCTTTGATTGCATCCGCCATGATTGTTGTTGTTGTCGCCTGTATGGCAGCATCCGGAATAGATAGCTATGCGGCTTCCCGTCCCGGTTCCGAGGCCATTACGTCCTGGATCTTGATATCGGCTTCTATCGTGCCACGGCGGCCGTCCTCAAACTTCACCTCGGTGGCGATATGGCAACCTGTTTTCCCTGAGAACAAAGCATCGATCAGCGGGGCATATTTTTCAGCCACAAATCCCCGACGCACTTTGCGCGTGCGCGTTAGCTCATCATCGTCCGCGTCGAGTTCCTTGTGCAGGATCAAAAAACGCCGCACTTGCGAACTCGCCAATTCTGATTCGCGCGCCAGGTCCGCATTGACCTGCTCGATGCAGGCCAGGATCAACTCATATACTTCCGTGCGCCTCGTCAGATCGAGATAGCCGCTGTAAGCCAGATTGCGTTTCTCCGCCCAATTGCCGACGGCTTGCAAGTCAATGTTGATGAAGGCGCAAACCATTTCCCTACGATCACCGAAGCAAACCGCTTCCTTGACATAGGAGTAGAACTTTAGCTTGTTCTCGATGAACTGCGGTGCAAATAGCGCGCCGTTAGCGAGCTTGCCAACGTCATTGGCGCGGTCAATGATCTTGAGGTGGCCGTCTTTGTCGAAAAAACCGGCATCACCGGTCATGAAGTAGCCGTCTGGCGAAATCGATTCCGCGCTTGCATCGCTGCGCTTGTAGTATTCCTTGAGCATGCTGGGCGTCTTGACCCAGATTTCGCCTTTGCCGGTGATCCGAACTTCGACGCCGGGCATTGGCTTGCCGACCGTATCGAGCTTCGCTTCACCGTTTGGCTGTTTGCAGACGTAGGCGGCTGTTTCCGTCTGGCCGTACAGCTGTTTCAGATTAATGCCGATTGAGCGGTAGAAGCGGTACAGATCTGGTCCGATAGCGGCACCACCCGTGTACGCGACCCGCAGCCGGCTCATGCCGAGGCTGTTGCGCAGTGGGGCGTAGATCAGCAAATCGCCCAAGCGGTAAAGCATCCGATCGGATAATGGAACCGGCTTGCCGTCCATCAGTTCGGCACCGCAACGGCGCGCGATGGCCATGAAATAGTGGAACAGGCCGCGCTTGATGCGCGAGGCATCTTCCATGCGAATCATGACCGTAGTCAGCAGGTTCTCAAAAATGCGCGGCGGTGCGAAGTAATAGGTGGGGCCGATTTCGCGCAGATCGTTCATCGCGGTTTCCGACGATTCGGGACAGTTGACGGTGAATCCCGCCACCAGCGCCTGTGCATAAGAAAACAAGTGATCACCGACCCAGGCCATGGGTAGATAGGACAGAATCTCGTCGGAAGGGCCAAAGCCATCGAATGCGACATCCCCGCGCGCAGCGGCAATCAGCGCAGCATGGGTCAGGCAAACGCCTTTGGGCTTGCTGGTCGTGCCGGACGTGTACAGCATGACGCAGACATCGTCCGGTTGGACAGTGCCCACGGCACCGTCAAAGAAGCCGGGATGATCGCGATTGTATTCCACACCGAGCTCGCGCAGCCGGTCATAAGGCATCAACTGTGGCTGCGCATAATGGCGCAATCCACGCGGATCATCGTAAAAGATATGCTTCAGATTGGGATACTTCGGCAGGAGCTCGAGCAACTTGTCGACCTGCTCCTGATCCTCGACGACCGCGTACTGGATTTCGGCGTTGTCGAGCACGTAGAGCATTTCCTGCGCAACTGCGTCCTGGTACATCGGCACCGGCACGCCACCCAGGCATTGGGCTGCCGCGAATGACCAGTACAACCGCGGCCGGTTGTCGCCGATGATGGCAAGGTTCATTCCGCGCCGGAAGCCTTGTGCGGCCAGCCCGCAGGCAAGAGCACGCACCTCGTCGGCGACCTGTTCCCAGGTCCAGCTCTGCCAGATGCCGAGATCCTTCTCGCGGATGGCGGTACGGTCGCCCTGGTTGGCTGCATGATGCAACAACAGCGCCGGGAAATTCTGGCTTGCGGGTGCATCGCGCGTGTCTGGGCCCTTCAATCTAGCTCCCCCGCAAATTGGCACACTATCGGTGTCATGACTGCGTCAGTACTTAAGCTTCGGCCGGCAGGCGACGCCGCATCGAGTTGCGGGGACACTGCCAGCGTTCCCGTTTTTTCTATTCAATCTTTTCGTCAGCTTTCGGCTTTGCAGTAAATCTCCAGGCAATTTTCTTCCGGATCGAACGTGCGGAATGCGTTGAACTCTGCGCCCCGCTTGACCGTGGCGCCAAATTTGCTGGCCCAGTCCGCGAGTTTTTGATTGTTCGGTACCTGGAACCCCAAATGAAGTTCGGGCGCACGTTTCACCGGCTCACCCGCCTGGAACGCGATCAGCACGCCCGGGCCGCGCACCTTGTTGCCGTCGGCTTGCAAACCGAACGTGCTCGCATACCAGCGCACCAGACCCTCGGGATCGCGCGCAGGGATGTTCAAGTGGTTTAATTGAAAATCAGACATCTCGTCTCCCTCGAGCACTACATACTGCGGCGGTACTGGCCTCCCACCTCGAACAGCGCGTCAGTGATCTGTCCCAGCGAGCAGACGCGTACCGCATTGACCAGTTCGGCAAACACATTGCCATTGTCGATGACGGTCTGGCGCAGCCGCGCCAGCGCAGCGGGCGCCTGGTCCGCGTGGCGCGCCTGAAATTCGCGCAAGCGACGGATCTGGCTTTGCTTCTCCTCGTCCGTCGAGCGCTGCAAAGGAATGCTTCCGCCCGTCTGCGTAGCCTCCGCATTGCGGAACGTGTTCACTCCGATGATCGGATAGGAGCCGTCGTGCTTTTTGTGCTCATAGTACATCGACTCTTCCTGGATCTTGCCACGCTGGTAACCGGTTTCCATTGCGCCCAGCACGCCGCCTCGCTCAGCGATGCGTTCGAACTCCTGCAAGACTGCTTCCTCCACCAAATCCGTCAGTTCGTCAATGATGAACGCGCCCTGGTTTGGATTCTCGTTTTTCGCCAAGCCCCATTCCCGGTTGATGATCAATTGAATGGCGAGTGCGCGCCGCACGGATTCCGCGGTCGGAGTCGTAATGGCTTCATCGTAGGCGTTGGTGTGAAGCGAATTGCAATTGTCGTAGATCGCGATCAGAGCCTGCAGGGTGGTGCGAATGTCGTTGAAGGCGATTTCCTGCGCGTGCAAAGAGCGCCCGGACGTCTGCACATGGTATTTGAGCTTCTGGCTGCGTTCATTGGCGCCGTATTTGTCTCTCATCGTGGTCGCCCAAATGCGCCGGGCCACGCGTCCTAGCACGGCATATTCTGGATCCATGCCGTTGGAGAAAAAGAAAGAAAGATTGGGCGCGAAGTCGTCGATATGCATTCCGCGCGCCAGATAGGCTTCGACGAAGGTGAAGCCATTTGACAGCGTGAAGGCGAGCTGGGAAATCGGATTTGCACCGGCCTCGGCGATGTGGTAGCCCGAAATCGATACCGAATAGAAATTGCGCACCTTGTGCTTGACGAAATATTCCTGGATATCTCCCATGACCTTGAGCGAAAACTCGGTGGAGAAAATGCATGTGTTCTGGCCCTGGTCTTCCTTCAGAATATCGGCCTGCACTGTCCCGCGTACGTTTTCCTGTGACCAAATTCGGATTTTCGCCGTCTCCTGCTCGTTCGGTGCTCGCCCATGCTGCTCAATGAACTTGTCGATCTGCTGGTCTATCGCGGTATTGACGAACATCGCCAGGATAGTTGGAGCGGGCCCATTGATGGTCATGGAGACGGAAGTAGCGGGGTCGCACAGATCGAAGCCCGAATACAGCACTTTCATGTCATCCAGCGTAGCGATCGAGACTCCAGAATTGCCGACTTTGCCATAGATGTCCGGTCGCTCGTGCGGGTCAAATCCGTACAGCGTTACCGAATCAAACGCCGTTGAAAGTCTTTTGGCCGCCATGTCGCGGGACAAAAACTTGAAGCGCGCATTGGTGCGGAAAGGATCGCCTTCTCCGGCGAACATGCGGGTCGGATCTTCGTTTTCGCGTTTGAACGCAAATACGCCAGCCGTATACGGAAAATAACCCGGCAGATTTTCCCGCATCAGCCATTTCAGCATTTCGCCGTCATCTTCGAA
>DATMZQ010000301.1:0-2439 GCA_035573615.1 Burkholderiales bacterium
TCGATCATGCGCTCTGAAGCCTTTCGAAGCGTGGAACGCCGGTGGCCTTGAGCATTTCTGCCGCGGCATTGCGGTAGCGGCCCCTTACGTCGCGGGTCGGAGGACGGCACCGGCTGGATGGCAGGCCGACAAGTTCCATGCAAAGCTTGTCGAGATAGCCATCGCCGCTGGTATACTCCTTCTCGATCCGGACCCATAGCTTGTAAAAGGGCATTGCCTCTTTCACCATCATGCGGGCGATCTCGGCGTAATTACCTGCCTTGACCTGATCGACGAGCCGAATTCCCCATTCCGGCCAGTAATTGCACAAGTGGACCTCGAAGGCGCGGGCCCCGAGCGAGGGCATCGCCGAATAGGGAAAGTACAAGTTATTGTCGATGATGGTGAAGCGACGTGAATAGTTCGATGAGATATCCTCGAATTCCATGGCGTCGGTGCGCGGCGTTGCCCATTTCAGACCGACGATGTTCGGTACATCCGCCAGGCGCGCTATCAGGCTCGAGGTGAGATTCGTCGCCGTCCAGAAGGTGTTGTAGACAATGATTCCGAGTTCGGGTGCTGCTGCAGCAGCTTCGCGCACGAACTCCTCGAAATCCGCTTCGGTGTGGGTAAAGTAGTACGGGCACGACACCTGCAGGAAATCGAAGCCCAAGCTTTGCGCGGCGCGTGCCAGTTGGATCAGCTCAAGAGTGCTCGTCGTCTGGCCGCCGAACGCGAGCGGCACCTTTCCCTTGGCTTCCTCGATGACGATTTCGGCAACGGCTATCCTCTCCTTGAAACTCATGGTGGAGAAATCGCCTGCAGCGCCGGCGGCCAGCAGCGTTGCGTAATTGTCCTTCAATCCGCCGCCCAGCAAGAACCGCACGTAGCTGCGCAGGGCCTGTTCGTTTATCGGGTAGCCCGGTTCGTCCCGAAATGGCGTTGGGATTGTTACGTAGCAGCCTTCGAGCTTCGATTTCAGTCGATCGGCGTTCAAGCCAATACTCCAACTTTTCCGGCGCGTTTAGCGCGGCGGACCCGCAATTTCGATGTGCTTAGTCACGTGTTGAGCCTTCTATATTTGACCAAATAACTGCGGTATATTGACTTTCTGCGCCATTTACTTAGCATCAAGCGTCACAATGCGAATACGTCGGTCCAGCGACAGAGCCCCACGGTTTGTGTTCCTGCTGCAAGCGGAATTTCCCGCCAACGCTTTCATCCTCGCGAGCGAGGCGCTGCGAATTGCCAATCAGAACAGCGGGCGCTGGCTATTCGAAACGGTGGTCTTGTCGGAAACGGGCCAGCCCGTGCGGGCCAGCAACGGCATGTGGATCACACCCGACGGCGACATCGGCAGCATTCAGCAAGCAGAATACGTGTTGCTGTTTGGGGGAAATCTTCCAACCCAGCACAATTCGCCGCGTCTGCTGGCCGCTTTACGAACAGCCCGGCGCTTCGGCTCGACTGTTATCGGCGTCGATACCGGGACTTTCGCTCTCGCGCAGGCGGGTCTGGTGAAGTCGAAGAAGGTGACGCTGCATTGGGAGGCCATGCCGGCTTACACCGAACGCTTCCCCGAAAGCGTGGTTGAGGATTGCCTCCATATGTTCGATGGAAATATCGGCTGTTGCGCCGGCGGCATCGCCACGCTCGATCTTATGTTGAAACTAATCGAAGACCTGCGGGGCCGAGCCTTGGCGGATGAAGTCGCAAATGCGCTTGTGCATACGCGTCGCGATGCAGAGCAGGCGCAGAGACCAGCCGATTCCGCCAAACAGGTCGGCCCCAGCTTTTCACGCCGGCTCATATCCTTGATGGAGGAAAATCTCGATTTTCCGCTTGCCACCGGACGAATTGCCGAACGGCTGGGTGTGTCCACAAGAACGCTGGAGCGACAATGCAACCGGCACTTCGGTCAAGCGCCGGCAGCACTTTATCTGAAGGTCCGCCTGCAAGCTGCACGCAACCTGCTTTTCTACGAAGATCTCAGCGTGAAGACGATTTCGCTCGCCTGCGGATTTTCCTACCCTTCCGTATTCAGCCGCGCATTCATGCAGCAGTTTGGTCAGTCTCCGCGAAGCTTTCGCGCAGCGGTTCGCGCTGCCCAGGACCAGACGCTACGTCCCGAGCTCCACCGCCTGACCAGCTCGCAACTATGACCTGCCCCATTTGTTTCTGTATACGCACGATCATAAAGGTAAATCCTAAAAACATCGGGTTTTGCATGCTCAATTGACGCTGCGCAGCAACACCCTCTAACCTGCACGTTTGGGAAGCAAAGATGATTCGGATCTAGAACACATCAAACGGATCAGGCATCCCATAGGCAAATGAGGAGAGGGGTATGGGCAATAAGCAGACCGACGATGTAAAAGTCCTTCATGAAATGGGATACGCGCAAGAGCTGACGCGGCGCATGGGGGCATTTCAAAACTTCGCAATATCATTTGCCATTAT
>DATMZQ010000302.1:0-3565 GCA_035573615.1 Burkholderiales bacterium
ATGTTGCCCTGACCGATGCGCTCATTCGCGCGCGCGAAGCTGACATCAGGCGCCGTACGTGCCCCCCGCTCGAACCCGGCGTGCATGCGCCGCCACGCCTCTTCAACGCTGATCGCACCGCCCCGCGCCATCAACACGTTCTGCAAATAAGTTGGCAGACCCTCGAATAACCACGCATCGCGCGCATCGACGTAGGGTAGGAACAAGTGCGCCATTTCATGGGTCAGGCTCCAATCGCGCTCGAACTCTGCAGGGGCGCGCGCCGGATTGATGAACAAGTGGACGGCCGGGCCACCGCCGCGAGAAACATAGGCCCACGGCACCGGACCCCGGCCACGTGGCGTAGGGGACACCACGATCTGCAGGGAAGCCACCGGAAAGCGGCCATACAGGGAAGCGACGTTGCGCGCGGCACCTTCGATCCACTTTTCGAATCGTTCCGGTTGCGTCGGCGCGTCGAGCAGAGCCACATTCGAAACGCTATCCGCCATGTGGATCTCATGGGAAGTAAAGTTCCCGAAAACGACCACGCCGGGCCAGCCGGGTGGTGTATCGCCTGCCAGAAATATCGGCGGGCCGTCAGGCCCAGTTTCGGATCGCCAAGGCGCCGACACCTTTATGCCGGCCGGCAACCGGAACCGCAGTTCAATCTGTGCTGCCGTATCGAGCGGGCGCCACAACCAGTCACCGATCGCGGTCAGCATGTCATGCGATCCGATTCTGCGAGTCTCCGGACCTCCCGACTGCGCGAGGCTCTGCGCCGGTTGTAGCTTCACGACGTAGTCGATGCACGCATTTTCACCAGCGTTGCCGAGCATCACCTTATCGCCGACCGGTTCTAGCGCGTGTTCGCCCAATCGCATCGACTGCAGATAGAACCTGGCATCGTCGGAGCCAGCGACCAGCGCTTCCGGCACCCGCCCGTCGAAGCACGCATGCACTGCGAGTTGCTCCAGCGATTCATCGAGGCTGATCTGGTAGCGGTACGGTGGCACAGCCCAGACCGCGCCACAGAGGGAAAAGGTGATTACCGCGGCGACTGTGGTGCAAACTTTTGTCACTGCGCCACCGTCTGAATGCCGATGCCACGCGCCGTAAAACTAGCCATCAACGGAATGATGGCGATCAGGAGCAGCTCGGCCAAAATGTGACGGCGCATCCTCACCACCTGGTAGTCGGCCACCGTGTATCGTCCGGCTCCAGCGCCGTGCAGCCAGCGAAGATATTGCAGCGTGGGAGGAATCGAGGTCAGGCCCAGAGCGGCGAAGAGCGCAAGCTTCAGATAGAACACCGGATTGTGCAGATAGAAAGCCGGCCCTTTGCCAAACCATATTAGGTACACCAGCCCGCTGACGAGTGCCAGCAGTCCGGCGCCCAGATAGATATGGTTCAGCCGTACCAGCAGCCGGACGCGTTCCTCGCTCAGGCCCTGTACGCACAGCGTAAGCTCCAAAATCAGCAAAGCAGCGAGCGCGATCATCGCCAGGTAGTGCAAGTATGCCGTCAGAGCGCCGGCCAATTGGTGCTCCCGCGCATAGATACCCCGCCACCCATGATTGCGTTGCGCATGCGACTGGCACTCAAGAATTTATGCCGCGAGCTTTGCGTCCGGCTCGTAGGCAAGATTGGGGGCCAGCCAGCGCTCCGTTTCCTGCAGGCTTGCGCCTTTGCGTCGCGCGTAGTCCTCGACTTGGTCACGGGCGATTTTGGCAACCGCGAAGTATTGCGCCTGCGCATGCGAAAAATAAAAGCCGCTCACTGCCGCGGTGGGCAGCATGGCAAAAGACTCCGTCAGCGTAATGCCGGTTTGAGCTGGCGCGTTCAGCAATGAAAACAGCAAGGCCTTCTCGGTGTGGTCAGGGCAAGCCGGATAGCCAGGCGCTGGCCGGATGCCACGATACTGCTCGTCTATGACCTCTGCGATACTTAACGCTTCGTCAGGCGCGTAAGCCCAGAATTCCCGACGCACCCGCCGATGCATGTGTTCGGCAAAGGCCTCCGCCAGCCGGTCGGCGAGCGCCTTGAGCAGGATCGCGTTGTAGTCGTCGTGCTTGCGTTCGTATTCGGCCACGCGTTCATCGATGCCGATGCCTGCCGTTACGGCGAACGCTCCGACATAATCCGGCACTCCAGTCTCCTTGGGCGCGACCAAATCGGCGAGGCACTGATTTGGCCGATCCAGCGGTTTGACCATCTGCTGGCGAAGAAAATGGAAAGTCGTGGCGATCCGTTGCCGCGACTCATCGGTATAGAGTTCGACGTCATCGCCGACGCTGTTCGCCGGGAACAGCCCGATCACGGCCGACGCGCCAAGCCATTTTTCCGCGATGATATTCGCCAGCATGGCTTGTGCATCATCAAACAGGCTGCGTGCGGCAGCGCCGACAACCGGATCCTGCAAGATGGCTGGGTATCGCCCCGCCAGTTCCCAGGTTTGGAAGAACGGCGTCCAGTCGATATCTTTGGCGATTTCCGCAAGCGGATAATCTTGGAACACCTTGACTCCGGACAGCACGGGTACGGGAGGCGCATAGCTTTTCCAGTCGGTCTTCAGCCCGTGACGGCGCGCTTCGGCGATCGGATATTGCGGCCCCTGGCCTTTCTTGCCTTTGTGCTGGATGCGCACTTTCTCCGCCTCATCTTTCATCTTCTGCATGTACTCATCGCGCAATTCTTCGGACAGCAGCCTGGTGCACACGCCGACGCTGCGTGAAGCATCCGGGACCCATACGGTTGGGCCGGAATACTGCGGTTCGATTTTCACCGCAGTGTGCACGCGGGAGGTTGTCGCCCCGCCGATCAACAGGGGAACACGGAAACCCTGGCGCTCCATCTCGCGCGCCACATGCGCCATTTCCTCGAGTGAAGGCGTGATGAGACCGGACAAGCCGATGATATCTGCATTTTCTTCGCGAGCAACCTTCAGGATTTTCTCCGCCGGTACCATCACGCCCAGATTCACCACATCGAAATTGTTGCACTGGAGCACCACCGACACGATATTCTTGCCGATGTCGTGCACGTCCCCCTTGACCGTGGCAATAACGATTTTGCCCTTGCTCTGGCCGGCAGTGCCGGAGCGCAGCTTCTCTGCTTCGATGTAGGGAATCAGGTGCGCGACCGCTTCTTTCATGACCCGCGCGGATTTGACGACTTGCGGCAGGAACATCTTGCCCGCACCGAACAAATCGCCGACGACATTCATGCCTTCCATGAGCGGGCCTTCAATCACCTGGATTGGATAGGGAAATTGCTGGCGCGCCTGTTCGGTATCCGCAACGATGTAGGTGTTGATGCCTCTGACCAGCGCGTGTGTGATGCGCTCATTCACGCTGCCCTCCCGCCAGGACAGGTCTTCCACCGCAATTCTGGCCTCGCCCTTGTAGCTTTCCGCAAACTCAACCATGCGCTCTGTTGCGTCGGCCCGGCGATTGAAAATCACATCTTCCACACGCTCCAGCAGGTCCTTCGGGATGTCCGCATAGACACCGAGTTGGCCTGCATTGACGATGCCCATAGTCATGCCGGCCTTGATGGCATGGAACAGGAATGCAGTGTGGATCGC
>DATMZQ010000303.1:0-2126 GCA_035573615.1 Burkholderiales bacterium
CGACGCGCCTATTACGGGGAACATGATGCCGCCGCCGACAAACCACGGCCAATCCGGCTTCGATAACCGCGGGCGCCGCAACCAGCGCAGGAAACGTTCGGGCCAGTCTGCATCGAGAAAGATCAGCGCGGTTGTAACTCCCAACAGTGGGAAAAAACCGATGTCGTCGAAAATGATGAAATGATTCGTCGCGTGGAAGATCACCATCAGGGACATCGCAAAGATCCTCGTCCGCCGGATCAGGAGCAGAAATCCGACGCTTAAATCGAACAGCGCGCCTGAATAACTGATGAAATACGCGAACCCATCACTGTGCAGGAAATGTTTCAGGGATTCGAGTTGGGGAGCGGTGAGATGAGGCGCGAAATCCGTGATTGCGCGCGCCTTGGAAAGAAAATACCGCACGGGTTCCGCGTCCAGCAGCCAGTCCCGGTTGACCTTGGCGACACCGGCGTAAAAATATGAAATCACCAACTGCCCGCGTAACAACAGGATTGCCCGGTAGGGGACTGAAGCCGGCGGCTTTCCACGTCCCGTGCGCCAGGCGTCCACGCTGTATCTTTGTGCGGCCGGCAGCCAGATCATCAGAAAGGTCACCAGCAATTCGAGGTAGTGGTGACTCATCCAGTAGGTTCTCGTCGATTCCACGACGTATAAGTAACCCCACGAGAGGAACAGCGCCGCAGCCGAGGCCCTATACAAGAGCCCCAGCGCGACGGTAATGCCGGCGGCGACTTGAAGACCCAGGATCAGATGAATCCAACGGGCCGGCAACATGGGCATCCACTCGAAGCCCGCGTACGGAAACGTGAACTTCACGTTCGGCCCAGTGTAAAAGGTTTCCAGAGGGCTTTTCCCCATTGTGCTCGGCGAAGCAGTGCAGAGCGCGTATGCCTCCAGCACCATTACCAGGCCGACCGCGATGCGAAACACGGCCAGCGAAGCGCCGCTGACTGGTTTCTCGAGCAACGATTCGAAACGCGCCCAGACGCCGCCCGATGCCGCGACCGATACCGATGCACCCGCGTGCTCAATCAAGCCTTGCTGACCCGCGTTCAGACCCGCAGCGCGCTGCATTCTCCGCAGTTTTCGTCTGTCTTTCATCTGGTCTATCGTTTCATGTTCATGCCTTCGTCGCTCGTCCGAAACAGTCTTTCGACTTTCGGGGCATCACGCTTGCGGAGTCTCACTCGATCGCGCATTCAGACCGTGGAGCTAATTGCTGGTCACACGACAATGCCAGCAACACGAAGACTTCCAAGGCGGGAATTTGATTCTTCGAAGGGAGCGGTGACTGTTCCCAAATGTCCATGCGCTCGGATTGCGCCGAATGACGAAAAAGATCAGTTCGCCTGAGAAACGGTCGGATAAAAAAAGGCGGGCTCTGGCATACCGTTCATTGCCAGAGCCCGCCTTCCTTCTCGGGTCGAAGGAAATGTTGGCGCTCGACGCGAAGGCCGGATGGAGCCCGGCCTTCGCGCGCTTTGCGTCATCTTAAGCGGAAGAACCTGTTGCCGCTGGTCGCAGCGGTAACCGTGTAGGTATTGCCGACCGGAGTCGGAGTCACGTCAGACCAGTCGGTTGCTGGATTGCCGGTGAAAGCGGTCGCTTGTTGCAAAGTGCCCGTGCCGGTCCAGGTGATGATGATGTCGGCGCCCGAGCGCGTCGGCGTATTGAACCTCGGCCCCGCGACAGACGTCCTCGTGCGAAACGCCTTCAGTCCGCCGCCGGCCACGTCATTGACCAACACTTTCGTCCCGTCGGCTTTGACCGAGAACCACTCGCAGTTGGCTCCGCCGCCGCCCTGATGGAAGATCATGCGCATGGGATACACGCCCGCCTGAGGCACGATGAAACTCATGATCGTGTCAGTGGCGCCGCGTCCAGTGTCGAAGCCGCCCACAGTGAAGTGAGAATCTCCCTGAATGGTTCCTGTTACGGCACCGCTCGCAAGCGCGGCTTTGAGCTTGGCTGCATGGACATCCGCGATGGACAAAACCGGAATGGTAAGGTCCGTTCTGGTGGCTCCAGCGTAGAATGGCGTACCCAAGTCCGTAGGCGTCGTGAAGATTACTGCAACGGCGCCCCTGTCCTGTGCCGCCTTGCATTTTCCACCGGTGCTGGTC
>DATMZQ010000304.1:0-4288 GCA_035573615.1 Burkholderiales bacterium
CGAGGAAACCTTGTCCGTATTGCTTGAGACGGCCCGCTCAGTTGGTGTCGAGGCGCGCATCGACGGAGTGCCAGCGCTACCCATCGCCAACTAAAGCGCTGGCAAGATTACCTGTTCGGCGCCCGGGCTGCTGCGTCGGCAACCAGCTTCATGAGGATGGCATGGTCCACCGGCTTGATCAGATGTGCGTCGAAGCCGGCTTCCCTGGACATGCGGCGATCTTCTTCGCGTGCCCAACCGCTCGCTGCAATGATAGTGATGTCCTTGCCGCCGGGCTGTGCCCGGATAGCACGGCAGGCGTCGTAGCCATTCATCTTCGGCAGACCGATGTCCAGGACAATGATGTCAGGATTTTGGACCGCCGCTTTCTCAACGGCTTCGACCCCGTCGTATGCCAACTGCAAGTCGTTTCCGGCCAGCCTCAACAAGATGGCGAGCGATTCTGCGGAATCGCGGTTGTCATCGACAACCAGAATGCGATGTGCCGCGTTGGCACTTTCGGGTGGTTTCGTATCCAACGCAGGTTGCTTGAAACCTTCGGGTAACATCGGCAGACATACCGTGAACTGGCTGCCTCGTCCCGGCCCATCGCTTTGAACCGTCAATGTGCCGCCGTGCATTTCGACCAATCGTTTGGCCAATGACAGACCGATGCCCAGACCACCTTCGGTTCGTTCAATGGTCCGGCCGATCTGAACGAACATATCAAACACCTGCGGCAGCATGTTCTGCGGTATGCCCATGCCGTTGTCCTTGATGCTGACCGCTACATCGGTGCCGCGCGGCGTGACGATTATGCCGATGCGGCCTCCGCGCTCGGTGTACTTGCAGGCGTTGGTAAGCAGGTTGCCAAACACCTGGGCGAGCCGTGCCGAATCGCCCGTCAGGTAAACCGGCTCATTCGGCATGTCGATGCTGAGCTCATGGCCCGCGCGCTCAATCAGTGGACGGCATGCTTCAACGGCATGATGAACGATCGGGGCCAGCTCGACGGCGGATTTGCGTAATTCCAATTTGTCGAGCGTGATGCGGCTGATGTCCAACAAATCGTCGATCAGCCGAACCATTTGTCCAATCTGCCGCCGCATCGTGCTGCGCGCCTGTTCGTTGAGCCAGGCATCGCTTCCAGCGCGATCCAGAATACTCAGCGCGTTCGTGATCGGAGCGAGCGGGTTGCGCAGCTCATGGGCGAGCGTGGCGAGAAATTCATCCTTGCGGCGGTCGGCCTCGCGCAACTGCTGCTCCATCCGCTTGCGCTCTGTAACGTCCACCCCAACCCCGGTGACTCCAACGACATTGCCGCCGCTATCGAGCAATGGCGATTTGGTGATCAGAAACGTTCTCCCGTCCACGAACGTTTCTTCCACCGTCTCCGCCTTGGCGCGCTCCATGACGCGCTGGTCGTTTGCCATGACGGTGCGTGAGAACGGGACATCGCCGATGAAATCAATCTCTGTCCGCCCGATAATTTGCGAAAGCGACTTTCCGACTACCACGCGAGTTGCCTCATTCAAATAGGTGACCCGACCCTCGCGATCCTTTGCGAATATCAGGTCTGGCGTGCCGGAGTTCACTGCCTCGATGAGCGCGCGGGATTCATTCAATTTCTTCTCGGCGCGGTTTATAGCTTCGTTGGCGAGCTTGAGGACCCGTTCCCACGACCTGACCGCGCGCACACCTTGCGCAAGTACCACGCACATCAGTGTGATCAATGCCAGTACCAGAACCGTTGTGCCCAGTGCGGAATCGTAGTAGCCCGCATGCTGTCCCTGGAGCTGGAAGTAACCCAGCACAATCGGCAACGCAATCACGAACGGCGTGGTACGGCGTACCATGATTCCCGCGGTGCTGTCGTCCAGCAGCGTACGCATCGGTTCACGTTCCGGTACGCTAATGATCAGCGACAGACCGGCCGCTACAATGAACGTACCGGTTTGGAAAGCAATAGTCGTGACCCGCGGCCATGCATAGAGGACGGCCACTCCAAACAGATATCCGGTTAATGAAAGAGCGGCTATTCCGAGCATGAAAAGCCCGAACAGTGAAATGAATTTGCGGGCGTTCCGGCCGCACGAACACAACATCAACGCCGCGCCGCCAAGAGTCCAGGCAAAGCAGTCCGGCGGACCCATTCGACCGGACGAAAGTGTGCCCAATTGTCCCCAGTGGCGGTCGAACATCAAAAGGCTATCGATATGCAGATCTGCGCCAGTGACGTATTCGAATAAGGTCGCCAGCGCGATCAATGCGGCCATCGTGCCAAGAACGGATGCTGAACGGCGATACGCCAGGTTGAGCAAGATCAGCGCCGCGCCGGTGAGCATGGTTACTACGGCGGTATTCGGCTCCGTAGCAATGCCGTCATTGTCCCAGTCAGCCAGGATAGGGATATCGATCGCCCAACCCATGAACGAAACGAGTCCGCCAACCAGCACGTACGTGCCAAGCCCAAGAGCGATCCACTGCGGAATTTGAAGGCGGCCTGATCCGGAAAAACGCGATGGGTAACGCATGCGCCAGGCTCCTCCCAAGCAGTCGAGTCAATCCGTTATCGTAGTCCTAAAAGCAATTTTTCGCGCAAGCGAGTCCCATGACTGAGTATCGTTTACACGGAGAACGGAAAGGTCGACAATCCCGGCAATTCTGGCGTTGGGTTCAGTCGTTTCGCAATACGGCTACATTTGCGCGCACGCGGTTGTGCATCAGGATTGCGGCCAGGGCCAGGGCACTGAAGATTGCGCCGGCCGCGAACGTGAAAGACGCGCCGAACCGGTCCCACAACAACCCGGCCACCGTGCTCGCAATCAGCAGCGCCAATCCCGACACAAGATTGAAAAAGCCATACGCTGTGCCGCGCAGATCCGCAGGCGCCGTGTCAGCTACCATCGTGGCGAGCAAGCCTTGCGTCATGCCCATATGCAAGCCCCACAGCGTGATGCCTCCCCCCACCCAACTCCAGTGGCTGCTCCAGGCCAGCATGACGTCCGCCGTTATCAATACGGCGACTCCCCACGCCAGCAAAGTGGCGCGGTCAGTCGAATCGGATAACTTGCCAAACGGATACGCCGAGATTGCGTACATTAGATTCATGCCGATCAGCACCAGCGGAGTGAACGCCAATGGCAGTCCTCCTTGCTGCGCGCGAAGAATCAAGAATGCCTCGGAAAAACGCGCCAGCGTAAACGCGGCACCGATCGCCACGATCCACCAATACGAGCGCGGCAGCCGGCGCAAATTTTCACGGCGGATTGGATTCAGCTGCGCGCCGTCCGATCTGCGTTCCGGCTCCTGCACTCCGAATAACAGTAGGGACACCGAGAGCACGGCCGGAATCACGGCAATCCAGAACACCGAACGGAAATCGTTCGTCCACAGCAACATCAATCCCATCGCCAGCAGCGGTCCAAGGAATGCGCCGACCGTATCGAGCGCCTGGCGCAATCCAAAAGCAGCGCCGCGCAGTGCCGTCGGCGCAATGTCTGCGACCAGCGCGTCGCGTGGCGCACCGCGAATGCCTTTGCCGACGCGGTCAAGCAGGCGGGCGGCAACGATGAGGCCGATGCCGGTTGCCAGTGCGAACAGCGGTTTGGAAAACGCTCCAAGACCGTAGCCGAGTACGGCCAGCGGCTTGCGCTTGCCCCAGTAATCCGACAAGGTGCCAGAGAAAATTTTAACGAGAAGAGCCGTGGCCTCGGCGGCTCCCTCAATGAACCCAATCGCGGAGGCGCTGATACCCAGCACCGTAAACATGAACACCGGGAGCAGGCTGTGAATCATTTCCGATGAGACGTCCATCAGCAGGCTCACACAGCCGAGCGCCCAAATACTTCCCGGTATGCGCGTGGAAGATGCCAGCGGGTGAATCATTTCAGCATGGCGTGGATTGAACCCTCAAAAATGGCGCACTCAATTGAGCGGCAAGACAACCCAACGCCGCCATTATCAGTCAATCAGTAGTGTGATGTATTGGCACGTTCAATCAGCCTTTGAGCAGCAAAGTCATCGCTGCCAAAGGACGGCATTAATACGCGGCGTCTGACGGCCTCAGCTGTTCTTTATGAATTGTCGCGCTCTTACCCTACGCGGCCTGCGACTCGAGTAGAGCCGCGCTTTAGTGTGCCGCGGCGGCGTCGGTGCGGTAAATGGCAAACGCCTTGTTCAGCACGTCTCGCGTCAAAAAACCTGCCGAATCGAATACGTGTGAATGAACCGGATTACGATAGGCAACGACGAGCGAACGAGGTCTGGAGCGGTAAGCGTTCTCCATATTCCGGCATACCTCGGATAA
>DATMZQ010000305.1:0-5772 GCA_035573615.1 Burkholderiales bacterium
CCCAGTCGCTGGGCCTGGGCAAGCAGGCACCCGAAATCGTCGTCGCGTTCCTCAAGCTCGGACCAATGGTGATGACATCGATAGCATTTGGATTTTTGTACCGGACCGTACCGAACCGGCAGGTCACGGTCCTTGATGCGGCCGTCGGCGGCATCATTGCTTCCTTTGCATTCGAGGCCATGAAAATCGTCTTCGGGCATTTCATCGCTAATTTCGCCAGCTACAAGCTCGTCTACGGCACGTTCGCCAGCCTGCCGATTCTGCTGGTATGGATCTATCTGTCATGGGTGGTGATTGTGTTTGCCTCGGTCATCACCGCAGTGCTGCCGTACTGGCGCAGCGGAGGCGTGCTTCTGAAGCAAGCGCCGGGCTCGCAATTTGTTGCGGCCATGGAAATGCTCAAAATGCTCTACCGGGCGTATCTGGACGGCTACGTACTCAATTTGCAACAACTGCGCACGGCACTGAAATTGTCATGGGAAGAAGCAGAAGCCATCCTTGAAAAGTTGGTCAATGCCGGCTGGGTCGCCAAACTGCAGGGCAACGGTTGGGTCATTGCGCGTGATGCATCCAATATTACGGTCAAGGATATCTTCCGTCTGTTCGTTTTCGGTCGGGACGCTGCGGAAGTCAGCGAGGAATCCGCTATCCGCAAACTGGTCGCGAGCGTATCTTCGACGGTCGACGGCGAACTGAGTTTCAGTCTGAAGGAGTTGTTTGCAACGGGAAGCAGCACGCGCGCTGCTCGCGTAGCCTGAACGGCATCATGCGAAACCGCTATCGTTTATTGGCGTTGCTGCTGCTTTGTACAGCGGCCATTGCGGCAGCTGATGATTTTACGGTTACAGATACGCAGGGCAAAACTCACAAGCTTTCCGCTTATCGGGGCCAATGGGTGATAGTGAATTTCTGGGCAACATGGTGTCCGCCGTGCCTCGAGGAAATTCCCGATCTGGTCGCAATTAAAGAATCGCACAAGGACCTGCAAGTCATTGGCATCGCGATGGAGTTTCAGGATGCCAGGCAGGTCACCCAATTTGCCGAGGGGATGTTCGTGAACTATCCGATTGTGCTCGGCGATCGTACGATCTCGCAAAACATTGGGCGAGTCGACGGCCTGCCGACCACGTTCATCTACGATCCGAAAGGCAAGCTGGCCGACCGCCATGTCGGCAAGATTACGCGCAAGCAGATCGAGCAGCTTATCTCCGGCAAGAACGCCGGCTGAACGCAATCAGCCGCCTTCACCGACATAGCGCGTCGGCGCAATGATTATCGTCGGCTTGCCGCGCGCATAATCCCAGTTTCCAGACCAGGCGCGCAGCACGTTGTTGGAGTAGCGCGACTGGCCGAGCGAGCCGTTGTAGCGCGCGAGCGTGCGCACCATGTCGCCATGTTCGATGGTCAGGTAATGGCGCAGGATAGTGCAGCCATAGCGCAGATTGGTACGCAGATTGAAGAGATTCTGCTGACTATCCCCGATCAGTTTCACCCAGAATGGCATCACCTGCATGTATCCGCGTGCGCCGGCTTTCGACACGGCATATTTGCGAAATTTGCTTTCCACTTGAATTACGCTGAGCACGAGTTGCGGATCGAGTCCAGCCCGCGAAGCCTCATACTGCAGGGTAACCAGAAAATCGTGGCGGGTGGTTGCCTCGGGGATGTGGTTTTCTAGCCGCTTTGACATTTCCGCGAGCCATACGGCTCCATCGGTTTGCGACTCAAAGGTCAGGCGCGGGCTGGCACGATCAGCCACCGAATGATGCAGCATTGCCCGCACGTTTGCGGACAGCGCTTCATATTGCTGTTCGCCCGCAACGCCGGCTTGTGACAGCAACGCGCATATGAACAAAACTGCGCCGTGCATGGCGTTACGCATGAGTTTGTCTTTTCTCACCTGCAAAGCGAGACGAGATGATCGGAAGCACCCTGCAAGTCGATCGCTGCTGCTGATTTATCGTTGCGTCCCTGGTATTCGAGCTTGCTCTCCTTCAGGCCCCGCTCGCCTATGGTTACCCTATGCGGAACGCCAATTAATTCCAGGTCCGCGAACATTACGCCCGGGCGTTCATCACGATCATCGAGCAGCACGTCGATGCCAGCTGCCTGCAACGCGTCGTGCAACCGGTCGGCGACTTCTTTGACTTGCGCATTCTTGCGATAGCCGATCGGCGCGATGGCCAGCTGGAACGGCGCCATTGGCAACGGCCAGACGATGCCCTTTTCGTCGTTCCCCTGCTCGATGGCCGCGGCTACGATGCGTGATATCCCGATGCCATAGCACCCCATTTCCAGCGCTTTGGATTTGCCCTCTTCGTCCAGGAACATTGCTTTCATTGCTTCGGCATATTTGGTGCGCAGCTGGAAGATGTGTCCCACTTCGATGCCGCGGCATATTGCCAGGGCGCCCCGGCCGTCCGGTGCTGGATCGCCCGCGACCACATTGCGAATGTCTGCCACCATTGTGGGTTCGGGCAGATCACGACCGAAGTTTACGCCTGTCAGGTGAAATCCCGGTTCATTGGCGCCGCATACAAAATCGCTCATGGCGGCCACCGAACGATCGGTGATCACCCGCACCGCGGCGGGTACACCCACCGGTCCGATGTAGCCGGGCCGGCAACCAATTGTCCCTTCAATCTCCTTGTCGGTGGCAAAGCGAAAAGTAGTGAGTCCAGGCAGCTTGGATGCTTTCACCTCGTTCAGCTGGTGATCGCCACGCACCAGCAACATGCTCATGCGCTCCTCAGCCATCACGGCAAGCGCCTTGACCGACTGTGACAGCGGTACGCCCAATAACGCGGTCACCTCTTCGCAAGTAGTCTTGCCGGGCGTAGCCACTTTCTGCATGGTCTTGCCCGGTGCGGCACGATGCTTTAGGGATGGCACGGCCTCGGCGAGTTCGATATTGGCGGCGAAATCCGAGTCGGTCGCATAAGCAATGGCATCTTCCCCGGAATCCGCCAGCACATGAAATTCGTGCGACCCGGTCCCGCCGATTGCACCTGTATCCGCAGCAACAGCGCGGAATCTTAGGCCAAGCCGCGTAAAAATCCTGCTATAGGTCTCGTACATATTTCGATATTCGCGTTCCAGGTCTTCATAACTGGCATGAAAGGAATACGCGTCTTTCATCAGGAATTCACGCGCGCGCATGACACCGAAACGCGGCCTGATCTCGTCACGGAACTTGGTCTGGATCTGGTAAAAATTTAGCGGCAATTGGCGATAAGAGCGGATCTCCCTGCGCGCGATATCGGTGATGACTTCTTCATGGGTCGGCCCAAAACAGAAATCGCGCTCATGGCGATCCTTGATCTTCAGCATTTGTGGACCAAATAGGTCCCAGCGCCCGGTTTCCTGCCACAGTTCAGCGGGCTGCACGGCCGGCATCAGCAACTCCACCCCTCCGGCACGATTCATTTCTTCGCGCACGATGGCCTCCACCTTTCGGAGCACCCGCAAGCCGAGCGGCATCCAGGTATATAGACCACTGCCGAGTTTCCTGATGAGGCCGGCGCGCAACATCAGCTTATGGCTGATCAGTTCCGCTTCGCTGGGCGCTTCCTTGAGCGTTGAAATAAAGAACTGCGATGTGCGCATGCTTCTGATTGCGTTATCGAAAAGCGGCTATTCTACAGGCCAACGCGTGGCAACTTGGGGAAGAGGGCAACTTGCTCGGAAAGTGGCGAATCACTCGCAGCGTCAATCGCGATGTCAACGTGGAGGTCAGCGAGAAAGACGGCATTCGCTCCCTGCACCTGGGCAGCGACACGGTGCAAAGCTCAATGAAGCTCGACGATCCCTATGAGCTCGTGTTGTCCTATACGCGGGCGATGATGGCTTTTCTGCTGTTCCGGCCGCACCCGGAACACGTTGTTATGGTTGGCCTCGGCGGGGCCTCGATGCCAAAGTTTGTACACCGGCACCTGCAGAGTACCCGAACCACAGTCATTGAGATCGAACCCAAAGTAATTGCCATTGCGAGTCAATATTTTCATTTGCCCCCTCAAGATGCGCGTCTGCAAGTAGTTACGGGGGAAGGCGGCGCCTGGGTCGCTTCTCATCCGGGTTGCTGCGACGTACTCATGGTTGACGGCTACGACAGCCGGGAACAGGTCGCCCAACTGTGTTCCGAGGATTTTTATGCGAATACGCGCGCTGCGCTGTCGGCGAACGGCGTCCTGGTCGTGAACCTATGGAGTTCGGACAGCCGCTACGACGTGTATTTGCAGCGCATGGAAAGCGTATTTGAGGCAGTGGTGTGTGTGCCGGCAGAAAGGCGAGGCAACGTTGCAGTTCTTGCCTTTCGCAAGTCGCCCGGACAGCCGCGCTGGGACGAATTGCGTATCGCGGCCCGCACTCTTCAATCGCTATACGGCCTTGAATTTCTTAATTTTGTCGAAGGTATTCGCGAGCTAAATCCGCGCTCGGCGGCGCGCCTGCTGGTCTGATGCCGGATTGCGAAACTTTGTTTATGACGACATTTGTGGAAAAATCCGTTCATTGAATCGTTTTGGGTGGCTCACATGATTGATCGTGATGGCTATCGCCCGAATGTAGGAATCATTCTTTGTAATGGCAGAAACGAGGTTTTCTGGGGTAAGCGGATAAAGGAACATGCTTGGCAGTTCCCGCAAGGCGGGATCAAGGGCGGTGAGACGCCTGAGCAAGCGATGTACCGCGAACTCAAGGAGGAGATCGGCCTCGATCCGTGCCATGTGAAGATCCTCGGGCGCACACGTGAATGGTTGCGCTACGACGTACCACAGACTTGGGTGCGACGTGAAACGCGCACACAGTATCGGGGGCAGAAGCAGATCTGGTTTTTGCTCCGGCTGGTGGGCAGGGACTGCGACGTCTGTCTGCGCCAATCGGAGCATCCCGAGTTCGATGCATGGCGCTGGCATGAATACTGGATTCCCCTGGAAAACGTCATCGAATTTAAGCGCGATGTTTATCAACGTGCGTTGCAGGAACTGGTGCGGTATCTCAATGGTTCTCGTGTGAAACGAGACGCTGGCGCACGCGGACCACTTACGCCCCTGGAGGGATGATTTCCTGAAGCTCGGGTGCCAGAGCAGGGGTCTTGAGTTCCACAATAACAGTCAGTAGCTGGCCTTTCTCTTTCCAATAATCAGTCGCATCCTGCAGTGCGGCTGCCGCGGCCGCGAATTCTTCCGGTTCCGCCCTGGCGAAATTTGAAGCGTCGTGCAGCAACAGTAACGTGCCCTCACGGCCAAGTTTGAGCTCGACCAGACAGTCGTAAAAAGCATCCCAGTTATGGCCAAAATAGTCGGGAAATTGAAGCGCCTGGGCCACTGCGTTCAGAAAACCTTTCTTGTCCCGGGTTGCTGCAAGGCGGATGGGAATCGCAGTCAAGTCATGTTGCACCGCAAACTCCAGCGCCGTGTCTGGTATGACGGCATGACATCTGAATACCCCATGCACGCGCGATTCGATGACTTCCCGAAATCTTTTGGTCATTCAACGATCCGCCTGAGAGTGCGGTAATGGTCGTCGCTGTACCAGAATTCACCGGTACTGGCCGCAACGATCCGTCTGCCGCCGCGATCACGTCTGCCCGGTGTCTTCACCGTGTATTCCCGGTAGGTGCCACGCGGTGCAATCGGCAGGTTGCGCTCGCGATTTGCGAACACGGCACCGTCCTGCTCATAGGGATACGGGCCGCCTCGCTTGATCAGCGCCAAAGTCTCGCGCGCCTGCTCGGACAATTCAGCCGCGCGCACGACGGCGACTTCCACCGCG
>DATMZQ010000306.1:0-3737 GCA_035573615.1 Burkholderiales bacterium
AGGAGTTCATCGAGCTGGTCGCCTCGGCGGCGCTGTCGCCGGGTCACTGCAACACGATGGGGACCGCGTCGACGATGAACTCGCTGGCCGAAGCGCTCGGCATGTCCCTGCCCGGCTCGGCCGCCATCCCGGCGCCGCACAAGGACCGGGCGGTCAATGCGTACGAGAGCGGCAAGCGCATCGTGGACATGGTGTGGGAGGACCTGCGGCCGTCGAAGATCATGACGCGCGAGGCGTTCGAGAACGTGATCGTCGTCAACTCGGCGATCGGCGGCTCGACGAACGCGCCGGTCCACTTCAACGCGATCGCGAAGCACATCGGCGTCGCGCTCGACAACGACGACTGGGAAAAAATCGGTTACGACATTCCGTTATTGGTCAACCTGCAACCGGCCGGCGAGTATCTTGGCGAGGAATATCATCGCGCCGGCGGTGTGCCGGCCGTGGTGAGCGAACTCATCAAAGCAGGCAAGATCCGCAAGAACCCCATTACCGTCAATGGCAAAACGCTGTACGAGAATTGCAGGAAGGCTGTCGTGGACGATCAGAAGGTGATCTGGCCATACGATCGGCCAATGAAGAAATCAGCAGGCTTCCTGAATATGAAAGGCAACCTGTTCGATAGCGCCATCATGAAGACCAGCGTCATTTCTGAGGCGTTTCGCAAGCGCTACCTGTCGAATCCCAAGGATCCGAACGCATGGGAAGGCCGGGCCATTGTATTCGATGGTCCGGAGGACTATCACCATCGCATTGACGATCCGAAACTAAAGATTGACGATGACTGCATGCTGTTCGTGCGAGGCACCGGGCCCAAGGGGTATCCGGGCGCAGCGGAAGTGGTCAACATGCAACCGCCTGCCAGGCTGATCAAGGAGGGCATCACCGAACTGCCGTGCATTGGCGATGGGCGCCAATCGGGCACATCGGGCTCGCCGTCGATCCTGAACGCTTCCCCGGAAGCGGCCAGCATGGGTGGACTCGCGATTTTGAAAACCGGCGACCAGGTTCGCATCGATTTGAATAAGCGTACGGCGAACATCCTGATCAGCAAGACCGAGTATGCGCAGCGCATGAAAGCACTGGAGGCGCACGGCGGCTTCAAAAGCCCCGCCAGCCAGACGCCGTGGCAGGAGATGCAGCGCGACATGGTGGATGAACTGTCCAACGGCATGGTGCTCAAGCCGGCCGTGAAGTACCAGCGCATCTCTACGAGCAAAGGCACGCCTCGGGATAATCATTGAGGTCAATTGATTTTCGGTGGTTTGAAAATGGAGCAGCGCACTGGTCTGTGCTATGGCCGACAAGACCCGTTAGTTCAGACTGGAAGCTGTTCCCGTTCAAGCGTCAATATTTTTGTGCGGTCACATTATGAGAACGGTTCCAATCGCAGCAATATTGGCTTGTCTGTCGATGACATGCCTGGCAGATGACGATTCCGACATCGTCACTGGCTGCCTGATGTCCAACGCGGAATTTGGCACCGAAATGGCGCAGATCTGCATCAGGGACAATCAGGCTGCGCGTGCCGAAGTGGCCCGTTACCCGGATGAGTACAAGGAAACCGTGCAGCGTTGCACCCGCCGCAAGGACATGGGATGGGGGATCGTCAAAAAATGCATCGATGATGACATTGCCGCTGGCCCGGCGCTGGAAGCTTATTCCAGGGATCACGCGGCGCTGCTGGAGCATTGTCAGCGTGATTTCCCAGGCCGGGAGGCGACCAGAATAAAATTGTGTGTCGACCAGGCACTGGAAGCAAAAACCAACGAGGCCAAGTAATCGCCCTGCGGGTGCTTAGCCGGCTGGAACCCGATCGACCTGAAAGCCTGTAAAAGACTGACGCACAGGCATGACTTCGATTCGATTGATGTTCATGTGCGGTGGGAGCGTGGCGATCCAGAACAGCGTTTCCGCGATATCCTCCGCGGTCATGGGATCGGCGCCTTTGTAGAGTTTGTCCGAGGCTTCCTGATTGCCGCCGGTGCGAACCAGCGTGAACTCGGTCTCCGCCATGCCCGGTTCAACCGATGTCACACGCACCCCGGTTCCGTGCAAATCAGACCGCAGTCCCAGCGAAAATTGCGTAACGAAAGCCTTGGTTCCGCCGTAGACATTGCCGCCCGGGTAGGGATAGCTGGCCGCCACCGAGCTGATGTTGATGATCGCCCCCTTGCGCGCGATCAGCGTTGCCAGCAGCTTGTGCGTAATCGTGACCAGGCCGGTCACATTGGTCTCGATCATTTGATTCCACTGATCGAGGTTTGCTGTTTGCGCGGGCGCGGTTCCGAGGGCCAGGCCGGCGTTATTGATCAGCAGATCGATATCCCTGAATGAATCCGGCAAATTGTCGAGTGCCGCTTCGATGGCCTCCGGCTTTCTCATGTCGAACGAGCTGACGAAGACCTTGTCACCACCGCATTCGACTGCCAGTTGCTTCAGTCGCTCGATCCGACGCCCGGTTGCGACCACACGCCAGCCAGCCTTGGCGAACCTGCGCACTGCCGCCGCGCCGAAACCCGAAGTCGCGCCCGTGATCATTGCAATCTTGCTCATGACAGCCTTTCGTCCAGCAGGTTGATCCAATGCTTCACGCGCAGCGCGCTCGCGCTTTGGAGATGGGTAAGACAGCCGATATTTGCGGTTGCGATCAGCGAAGGCGAGCCAGACTCCAGCGCAACAACCTTGTTCTGGAGCAACCGTTTTGACAATTCCGGTTCCAGTATTGAATACGTACCGGCGGAGCCACAGCATAAATGCGCGTCCGGTACCAGTGTAAGCTCGAACCCCGCCGCCAACAGGATTGCTTCCACCATGCCGTGAATCTTCAGACCATGCTGCAGCGAGCAGGGCGTATGGAATGCAACGCGTGGCCTCATTGATGGCGCTGGAGCCAATGCCAACAATTGTTCCAGCGCTGCCCGTTCGGCAAAAACCACCTCGCTGACATCTTTTGACAATACCGAGATCTTCGCCGCCTTGGCCGCGTAGCGCGGATCCTGTGCCAGGTGATGACCATATTCCTTCACCAGCGTGCCGCAGCCGCTTGCTGTGACGACGATTGCTTCGACGCCGGCTTCCACATGCGGCCACCAGGCATCGATATTCCTGCGCATGAAGTCGCGTGCGTCCTCCTGTCGGTTCAGGTGGAATGTGACGGCGCCACAGCAGCCAGCCGTATCGGCTTTCACAAGGTCAATGCCAAGGCGGTCCAGTACGCGCGCGGTTGCCGGATTAATGTCGGGGGCAAGCGAAGGCTGTACGCAGCCGTCCAGCACGAGCATCTTGCGGGCGTGGCGCGGCGCGGGCCAATGCGTGCCATGGGTCTGCCTTTCCGGGATCTTTTTTTTCAGCGCGGCAGGCAGTATCGCGCGCAGCGTCTGGCCTAGTCGAAGCAATGGTCCGAAAAGGGCAGGGTGCGGCAAAACCACTCGCAGCGTCGCGCGCTTCAGTGCATCGAGCGGCGAACGCGGCACATGTTGTTCGACAATATTGCGGCCGATATCCACCAGCCTCCCGTACTCGACGCCGGACGGGCAGGTCGTTTCGCACGCGCGGCAGGTCAGGCATCTATCAAGATGAATCTGTGTCTTCGCGGTCACTTCGTTGCCTTCGAGCATTTCCTTCATAAGGTAAATGCGCCCGCGCGGGCCGTCGAGTTCATCGCCGAGCAGTTGATAGGTCGGGCAGGTCGCCGTGCAGAAGCCGCAGTGGACACAGGTGCGCAGGATGCTGTC
>DATMZQ010000307.1:0-3092 GCA_035573615.1 Burkholderiales bacterium
ATCGCGCACTGCACCGGCGGCAACCGGAAATTCGAGGCTGGCAAACTGCCCGGCCGAAAATGTGAATGGGCCGCCTGAGAGGATCTCCATGCGCAGCCGCAGAATATCGTGCGTAAGCGGCGTCAGGTCGGCCACTTTGCACCGCAATACGCGCGACGGATGCACGACGAAATCCTCAGCCTCGAGCCGGCGCACCACCACATCCCCCCAAACCTGCGAGCGGCAGGCAAGCACCAGGCCGCGGCTGCGCTCTTCGGCGGACAAAGCATGCTCCGAATACTCGAGTTCCATGATGTCGCCTGAAATGAGTTCACAACGGCAGGTGCCGCAATTGCCCGCCTGGCAGCTGTAGGCAAAACCCACGCCGTGCGCCAGCAAGGCATCCAGGACTGTTTGTCCTTCTTCGGCCGGAACGGATTGATCAAGGTCGGCGACGGTAACGGTGAAACTCACGGAATTGCTCCGCTGGCAGGGAATGGGCCGATGAACTAATATCGTCTACAAGTATGGGAAGCAAACTGTTGGATGTCAAACAGTCCCGCGCGCGGCCGACGCCGCGCGCGGCACGCCACCGCAAGGCGCCGGCACTCGGTGTGTTGCCAGGCCTGATCGGCTATCAGCTTCGTCTCGCACAGCGCGCGATCTTTGCCGATTTCGCCGATACGGTCGGAGAAAGCGGCATTTCACCCGGGTTGTTCGGCATTCTGGTCGTGATTGGCGAAAATCCGGGCCTTACCCAGCAGGCGCTGGCTAATGCCGCGCATCTGGATCGCTCTACTGTCGTTACGGTGATCGACAAGCTGGAAGCACGCGGCCTGGTCAAGCGCCATGCTGCGGACCGGCGAAGCAACGGCCTGTTTCTCGCGGACGAGGGCACGGCGCTGCTGCGAAAGCTGAAGCGCAAAGTCGCGACACATGAGCGCCGCGTGGTGCGGGAGCTATCCCCGGGCGAACGTGTCCAACTGGTCTCGCTGCTACAGCGTATCCTGCCGGAACGACGCTAACGAAAGACGACGGTGGCCCGCAAAACGACCCATCGCAAGAAGCTCTTCCGCTCCCGCGGTAAACCCGGGCTGGCTCCCGGTTCGCTGGTTTACACCGGCGAAAAAAAGACGCTTGTTCCTCGCGTCACCATGCTGGATTACGACGAACACCGAGTAGTCGAGAAACAGCTGCAGCGGGTAGATGACTGCATTCCGTTCAAGGATGCGCAGACTGTTACCTGGATCAACGTCGACAGCGTCACCGAACCCGGGTTGCTGGAAAATTTCGGCAAGGTCATGGGCTTCAATGCGCTGATGCTCGAGGATATCCTCAATACCGACCAGCGTCCCAAGTTCGAGGATTACGGCGACTACATTTATATCGTCGCAAAAATGCTGGATTGGGACAACGCCCGTGGCGAAATTGAAATCGAGCAATTGTCCTTGATCATCGGACAGAACTATGTGATTACATTCCAGGAGCGCGCAGGAGACTTTTTCGACCCGTTGCGCGAACGCATTCGCCGGTCGCTGGGACGCATCCGCAAACTGGGCACCGACTATCTCGCCTATGCCATCCTCGACATCATCGTCGATCACTATTTTGTCGTGCTCGAAAAACTCGGCGAAAAAATAGAACACCTGGAAGAAGTCATCATCACCCGTCCGGCACAGGATACCGTGCGCGCGGTGTATGCCATCAAGCGCGAAATGATTTTCGTGCGCAAATCAGTCTGGCCGCTGCGCGAAGTGGTCACGGGACTGCAACGTTCGGAATCGGTCCTGGTGCGCGAATCAAATGCGGCGTTTTTTCGCGACCTGCACGACCATGTCATGCAAGTCACCGACAGCGTGGATACCTTCCGCGATCTGTTGAACGGCATGCTGGATTCCTATTATTCGACCATCACGACGCGAACCAACAGCGTCATGAAAGTACTGACGCTGTTTTCTGCGATTTTCATGCCGCTGACTTTCATTACCGGTATTTTCGGCATGAATTTCCGCAATTTTCCCGAGCTCGACTGGCATTACGGCTTTCAGGGTTCCATGATCCTCATGGTGGCAGTCATCATCATCATGATTTCGATCTTCAAGTGGAAAAATTGGCTGTAAGCGACTGAGCCGGTCCTGCGATCACCTCCGGACTTAATCCGCGTCGGACACGCGCCCACGCGCGCGCTTCACGATGGAACGAGTGCGTTTCGCTGCGATCCTGCGCTCTTTGGCAGCGCGGCTCGGACGCGTGGCAATGCGCTTCTTTGGTTTAATCATGGCGGCGTGCACCAGCTCGTTCAACCGTACCAGTGCATCGCGCCGGTTAGCTTGCTGCGTGCGAAAGCGGTCGGCATCGATGACCAGAACGTCGAGCGCGCTGACTCGCCGTCCGCCAAGGCGGCGCAGTCTCGTCTTGACATCCGCAGGCAGCGAGCGGCTGGCTCCGATGTCGAAACGAAGTTCGACGGCGGAGGAAACTTTGTTGACATTCTGACCACCCGGGCCCGACGCGCGCACATGACGAAACTCCAGTTCTGCCTCGGGCACTTCAAACTGGCGCATCAGCACGCTCCTTTCTGCCAGCAAGGCTGCCGCCTGATGCATTGTGCCATCTGGCCCGCTCCACCCAAATTGCCGCGGCGCACCAGTCGTGTTTGCCGGACTGGCACTGTTTTGTAGGACATCGTGAATTTTCCTTGACGTGCTTGCAATCGAAAATGATGAAGGCTACATTTGCCGTGGGCTCCCCTATGAACGTCTTCTTGAAGAGACGAACTGAATAACAATCAGAAGCAGTCGATGTTTAATGGGTCAAATCCAGTCACCATAAGTCGTGCCCATCCACCACTAATATATCGGGAGAGAGTTATGAAACGATGGACTTATACGGGGGTCGCGAAGGTTCTTTCTTCAACCGCGGTACTCACAGCACTTTTCAGCACCGGTAGTTTATTTGGTGCTGATGTCGATGGTAACCGTCTGCTTAATGCAGACAAGGAACTTGAAAAAGGCAACTGGCTCACATACCACGGCTCGTACAAATCGTGGCACTACAGCCCGCTCGATCAGATCAATACCAAAACCGTTGGCAAACTTTCCGAAGCCTGGTCA
>DATMZQ010000308.1:0-2182 GCA_035573615.1 Burkholderiales bacterium
GGCGCAGCCGGCATAGTTATCGTGGCGGATCGGTTCCTCTATACAGTAAAGTCCTTCATCATCCAGCGCCCGGCCGCGTATGACTGCTTCATTAACTGTAAGACTCTGGTTAAAGTCAGTCATTAGCAATATGTTTTCGCCGATGCGTTTTTTGACATTCCGCACGGCGGCCAGGTCTTCCTTGAAATTCGGACGCCCGATGCGCAGCTTCAGCGCACTGTAGCCGCCTTCTTGCAGAAGAGCGGAGGCTTCATCCGCCAGCAATGCCGGGTCTTTGATCCACAGGCCACAGCTGTTGTATGCCCGCACCGGCTTGACTTGGCCACCGAGCGCGCGCACCAACGGAACGCCGAGCCCCTTGGCATAGGCATCCCAGCATGCCATGTCGATGCCCGCGATGACTTGTCCGGCAATGCCGTGCGAATCCTGCAATGTCATGCGCTTGCGCAACTTTGCTTCGACTTCGAACGGGGCCAGCGCATCGCCGGTGATCATTTCGGCCATCGCTTCCACCATGGCGATGGTGGGCTTGAGCATGCTTCCCATGAATGCGAACAGATAGCAACTTCCCGTGATGCCCTCATTGGTCTGCAGATCGATCAACACCAGCGGCGCGTTTGGTATCTCGCCGGACGCGGAACGCGGCGGACGCTTGAGAGGTGCCTGGACGCCGCGCGCGCGGATATTCTTGATGGTCAAATTCATTAGGTCTCCTAGACTTGAGCCTCGGCCGGGCGGCCGTTGGCGTAGAGTTTCAATGCTGCATACACAAACTGGTTTGCCGGCGTAGGAACGCCCAGTTCCTTGCCAAATTTCGCCACCATGCCGGACAGCCAAGGCAGTTCCAGGCGGTTTCCACGGCGCAGGTCGCCGCACATCGACGCCACCATATTCGCGGGATACGTTTCGACTCGGGTCATCTGATCGGCGACAAGGTCGGCATCGAATTTCACGCCCTTCGCCTTGCCGATCGCGACCACTTCCTCCATGACTTGCTGCATGAGTTTTCGCGTATCGGGATCGGCCCGCAGCGGCCCGATCGGCATGCGCGTCAACGAAGTCAGGGCCGAAAGCGTAACCAGGCGCACGAATTTTTCCCAGATTGCCCTGTTGATGTCGCTGATGTCTTCCGCCTGCACATTGGCGATCTTGCATGCGACCTGTAACGCCTGCGATCTTGCCGACGGTTTGCCGTCGAGCTCGCCAAAAAAAAGGTTCGCCATCGTGCCGTTGTGCCGTATGACGCCGGGTTCTTCGATCAGCGCCGCAATGTTGGCCACGCCGCCCATGACATGTTCCTTTCCCAGGATCGGCAGCAGCGTGTCCACGGCCACGACCCCGTTTTGGAAGGAGACGGCCACTGTATTTGGACCGCTCATCGGTTTGGCAGCCGCCGCCGCTTCTTCGGTGGCCCAAAGCTTCACCGCGATCATGACTACGTCTACCGGGCCGATGATCCCGGTATCGCTGGTGGCCTTGACCTCCGGCAAATGCACATCGCCCAGCGCGCTGAAAATCTTCAATCCGTTCTTTTGCATGGCTTCAAGGTGCGCGCCCCGGGCGACAAAGGTAACGTCCTGCCCGCTGGCCGCCAGGCGTGCGCCAAAATAACCGCCCACGCCGCCGCTGCCGATGATCGCAATCTTCATGTACAGGTTCCCGTATGATCGTTGAGTGGTAAAGGACCGACATGGTAGTCGGTCGAGCCGGATTTTTGAATCGCGCGTTGCTGCGGCCCGGCTGCGCGGCATAAAATCCATTATGCGAGCCACACTGTCATCGTCTCGCGCACCGAAAGGCTTGTGCATTGAATTCCCCAGAAAAGCTATCGCCCGCCCCCACGCGTCACCTTGCATCCCGCATGGACGACATCGAGCCGTTTCATGTGGTGGTGCTGATCAATCGCGCCAAGGAACTCGAGGCCCAGGGACGATCGATTGCCAACATGGTCGTCGGCGAACCCGACGCACCGACCGCCCCATTAATTGCTGCGGCGGGTATCCGCGCGATTGAATCCGGGCGCATCAGCTATACCGCTTCGCTCGGCATCGCCGAATTGCGCGACCGGATTGCCGCCTGGTATCACAGCCGTTACGGCGTCGAAATACCGCGCTCGCGGGTCATTGTGACTGCCGGATCGTCGGGGGCATTGTTGCTCACGATGGGTACTTTGCTGTCCCCC
>DATMZQ010000309.1:0-2586 GCA_035573615.1 Burkholderiales bacterium
GGAAAAATTTCGACACCGAGCAATTCCGCCTGTTGCGCCAGCCAGCGGCATACGTTGCCCAAGCTCACGACATAGTTGCCGTGATTACGAAAGCATGCCGGCAGCAGGAAGCCGGGCACTTTGAAACTGCCGTTCTCCCGCAGGAACAGAAAGCGGTCTTCAGTGACCGGCGCGTTCAGCGGCGCATCTTTTGCCTGCCAGTCGGGGAACAGTTCCGCCAGGGCGCGCGGATCCATGACTGCGCCAGAAAGAATATGAGCACCGACCTCGGAGCCTTTCTCGATTACACAAACGGATGTTTCTGTGCCGCGCTCAATAGCAAGCTGCTTGAGGTGGATTGCACAGGACAGTCCCGCCGGTCCTGCCCCGACTACGACGATGTCGTACTCCATTGATTCGCGTTCTGCCAAGCTATTCTCCTCGCTAGGGACATACCGCCCTGCTGTTAGAATTGCGCGCCGTTACGATGATAAACGGTTTTTTACGCCGCCAAAATGAAACGCAAAGGTAAGCACCATGATGAAAAAAGAAGAAGGCAAACTGGTCCGCGTGGACCGCGTGCCCATGCGCTGGGGAGAAATGGATGCACTTGGCCACATGAACAATGTCTCCTACTTCCGCTATTTCGAACAGGCGCGCATTTCATGGTTCGATTCGCTTACGATCGACTATCGTCCCGGCTCAGAAGGGCCGATCCTCGGCACCATGAGCTGCAAATACATCACGCCGGCGGTCTACCCGGTCGATATCGAAGTCACGACTTACGTCGGAAAGCCGGGGCGCAGCAGTTTCATGATGTTCCACGAAATGTTCCGGGCGGGCGATCCGGCGATGTTATACGCCGAGGCACATGCCGTGATGGTGTGGATTGACGTGAGTCAGGGCAAGTCCAGGACATTGCCGGACTGGATGCGCAAGGAATTGGGCGGGCGTTAGCAGTGCACTATGGTGCCTGAAACGCCTCGGCTATCAGGTCCGATCAAATAGAGATAGGCCGGCATTAGGTCTTCGGCGCGGCGCTGTGACGCGGCGACTTCGCCCGGATGTGTTTTCACGCGGGAAGGGGAGGCAACCGGGCCTGGAAGTATCGCATTGGCGCGCAAATTTGGTGAAGCGTCCCATTCCGCCGCCTGGATTTTCATTAGAGCTTCCGCCCCCGCCTTTGCAACGGCATAACCTCCCCAGAACGCGGCCGGTGCATGCCCATGGGTCTCGAGGGTAAAAATGACTGCCGCATCGGGAGCAAGCTTCAACAGCCGCACGCATGCTTGCGTCAAAGCGAACGGGGCCACCAAATTGACCCGAAGCATGCGGTTCCATTCCTCAATGCTCTGCTGTTCGAGCGGCCCAATCTTTTCGATATGCGATGCGTTATGCAGGATGCCATCGAGGCGGCCCAATTGCGATTCTATGGCTTGAGCCAAGGCCTCGTAATCGCGTGACATTGCCTTATCCAGATCCAGCGGAACCGCCGCTGGTTGCGCATAACCGCTGCGTTCGATTTCATCGTACAGTTCCTTGAGCGCTGCGACATCGCGTCCGTGCAATACGACTGTCGCGCCGTGCGCGGCAAACGTCAGCGCGGCAATGCGGCCGATACCCCGGCTGGCCCCGGTGACCATAACAACGCGATTTTTGAGCAGGAGTTGGTCAGGACGGTACGCCTTGAAGTCAAACATTTTGCAATACCAGCTTGGCGGCGCACACGCCGCTGCGAACGGCAGATTCAATGGTGGCCGGGTAATCTGATGCCGTATAGTCGCCGGCCAAGAAAAGGTTAGCCACCGGAGTTACATTGTCCGGCCGCAACAGGCCCGGTATGCAAGAGAAGGTGGCGCGCTTTTCCGCAATGACCTGATGCCAGCGCGGCTGGCCGAGCGCCGGAAAATGCTCTTCAAGTTCCGCATGCACGGCACGTGCGAGTGTGTCGTGCGCGAGTCCCTGGTGCGCGCCGCTTGCCGATATTACGACCCCGATCAAACCGTGCTGGCCGCACAGCTGTCCACGATCGAAAAGCCACTGTGCGTAACGGGATTCGAGACCGCCCATGCGGAAAGGTAACTTTGTTTCAGGCGCGTATTGCAGGTACACCGAATAGATCGGTTGATGCGTGATTTCGCCAATCAGTCGGCTAATGGGCGCCAGTTCGGCAAAGCTGGACAGCAAATCGGCCACACGATGCGGTGAAACGGCTACGATCGCATGGGTAAAACGCTCGCTGTTGGGCCCCAACTCGAAACCGCCATCCTTTCGGAGCACAGATTCCACGGTAACGCCCAGACGCACTATGCCACGGTGCGATTGCACGTAGCGTGCCGCGCGTTCCGGGAACAGCGCGGAAAAGTCCAGCGAGGGTAACAACAGGTCGCTTGCACTCCGCTTACTATTAAACGCGTCACGCAGAACATTCAGGAATACCTGGGCAGAAGCTTCCGCTACCGGAGTATTCAAGGCCGAAACGCATAGCGGATGCCACAGATAACGCGATACGTTTTGCGGTTGCCGTTTGGCATTCAGCAAAACGGCTACGGTCGTATCCTTGGCAAGGCGAAAGCGGTTGCGCTGCGCCCAGGACATGAAGCGCAC
>DATMZQ010000310.1:0-4851 GCA_035573615.1 Burkholderiales bacterium
ACCCTTTCGTCCGTCGCATGGGTGCCATTAAACAACTTTGCGGCGTCGCACAATAGACGGAAAAACTCCATATGTTCTATTCCGATTTGGAATGTAACTCGCTGAAGGGTGCGAGCGAAGCGAGGTCTGAAGTGCCGGGCGAAAAGTTAAGTGATTGATGTAGTGCTAGATGTTTGATATTTATATTCTGATGTCACGGCGATCCGCATTCCAGTTATGGGTATTTCGGTATCCGAGATAGCTGCAATGCGTGTCCACCAAGCCCGCAACGGCGCAGGCGATCCTGATTTTACGGTGCCTTGCGACATTCTTAAGGACCCTACGGTGCCTAACGGTGGCGCACGCGGCATAATGCGCGACACGAGTCGATATGCGGAAGGCCACCCCGGCTGTTGGGCCGCGCACGGAGAGCAGCGTCTCCGGGCCTCTGCGGAATTCGCAGCGACACTATTCAGACCGATTTATGGATGAAATCCTTTCTTTGCAGTTCGTAGGGTGGCTGGCGGCATGAGGTTTTGGTGGCGCGCAGGAACATGGCTATGGCTGATCTTTGCCACGCTCATGGCCCAGGCGGCTGACGGGCGCCCGGGAATACACGAAGCAATCGTCGCCGGCGACTATTACGGAGCAGGCGAACAAGCATCCCCTGCCGGGCCCGTGGAAGGTGATGCTTTCATTGTTTCGCCTTATCTGAATCTGACCCAGCCGGTTAAAGGCGATGCGCTACTAGCGGGGGGCGGAGTGTTGATCAGCGCGCCCGTGGCCGGCAATCTGTACGGCATGGGCGGCAGCGTGTTGTTGGAGTCTCCCATTAGGGGTAATGGCCGGCTTACCGGCGGACGCGTCGAGATCGGCGCACTCGGAACGGTTGCCGGCAAAACCACGCTCGTGGGCGGCCGTGTGTCGGTTCTGGGCAAAGCCGGCCAGCAACTGACCGTGTTCGCGGAGCATGTCACGCTGGATGGTGAGGTCGATGGCAACGTCACCATCGCGGCGCGCACGCTGGTTATCGGACCACACACCAGGGTAAAGGGCAGGCTGACCTATCGCGGCTCGCAACCGGCCCAGAGCGATCCTGCCGCTGTCATTATCGGCGGGATGAATTACCTGAGCTTCGATTTCGAAGAGGAGACGTATCAGCCGGTCGCGAAAGTCGTGGCCTGGGTCGGTGCAATAGCATTTACGGCTGGCCTGTTCCTCATCGGCATGTTGGCAATCCTGCTGGCGCCTGGCTGGACCGAACACATGAGCCGGCTCGGACGCCGCAGGCCGATGTCGTCGCTTGGCTTGGGGCTGGTGGTGATTGTCTGTGTGCCGATCGCAGTGGTGCTGTTGATGCTTACCATCGTGGGTATTCCGCTTGCGCTGATGTTGTTGATGGCCTGGCCAATGATCCTGCTGTTGGGATACTTGGCCGGCGTCATGGCGGTGAGCGATGCAATTGCGGGCCCGCGTGCAGAAGCGAAAGGACGTCGTGTTTTCCTGCTGGCCATGGGGCTGGGCGTCATGCTGCTATTCGCGCGGGTGCCGGTTGCAGGCTGGGCCATTGGCATGCTGCTGGTAATCCTGGGTATTGGAGCAATGGCGTTGAATGCCATGGGCGCGGTGGCGCCGGTCAGGATCAAGAAGCAGACGCCCGTTGCACCGGAAGCTGGCAAATCCGAATTGGCTTCGCGTCAGGAGCCCACGTTTCGCAGGGAATAGCGTTTTCGCATAGAGGAATGATGAACAGAACAAAAAAAGCGGTGTTTGCAATCGCCGTGTTGCTGGTTGCGGTACTGGCCGGATGCGCAATTACCAAGAAGAACCAGCAATCAAAGATGGACGACGATATCAGCCGTATCGTGACGCTTCCTGATGGCACGACTTGCATGGAACCTGCCGGACTGGCCGATAGCCGCGAAAAACCCGGCGCGATTCAACTGCGCGAATTACTCAAGTCGGATGTCACAACCGTTGATGCCGTGGCGAAGGCCACAGCGCTCAAACTGCAGCCCGACGAAGCCGAAGCGGTCTACTTCGATGCCTGCCGCGCTTACGCAAAAGGCACGATCCAGAAGGATGAATTCGAGGCGAACCGAACGGTATATGTCGCCTTGCGCGGGAAATTTACGGTCGAAGGCGTGAAGGAATGGCAAGACAAGAAAGACGGCATTGCTGATCCCGGCAAGCTGTGCCTGGTCAGCTTGCCCGATACCGATCCTGATCACCGCAGCTTCACGCGTGTTGTACCCGCCAATTCCAGCGTTAGCGATTGCGCCGAACTGGCCGTGATGAATGGCAGCCGAGAAATCCTGCTCGGTTGCACCAAGGGACACTGGGAAAATACATGGGCGAAGAAGCCGATTTCGCTCGGCACCGCGGGAACCGCGGTGAAGCAATTGACTGCAAAAGGCACCGCCCTTGCGCCCGATCCGGATTGTGGGTGGAACTGAAAGCCGTCCCGCCTTTGCTTCATCCCTTCCTGATCTTGTATCCCTTGGGGGGCGCAAACAGCGAATCATGCAACGGCAAGAGCTTTTCGGACTTCACTTCCCAGGTCAAAACGAATAGCGGTTTGTCCCCGGCTCCAGTGGGCGTCTCATCGGTGGAGCAAGCGGCGCCCGCGACTGTCCACTTCACTCGCATCAGAATGGGGTAGCCCTTTGCCTCATCGACCTTGCTCATGGCGGCGAGAAGGTTTGCGCGGTCCGCTGATGTGGCGCTTTGAGCCAGGTAAGCGTTCAGCAGCGTATCCACTTCATAGGGCAACAATCCTGGCCGTGCTTCACTGCCCGCGGCAAGAATCTTGTCGTGCGCCCTGGCATACGTCCTTTCCAGGGCTATCGCCTCGTCCATCCCTAGCGTGACGGGCGCCGTCCACAAGTCGACGCTTACCGTGCCGGTGGATTTGCGAGAAGCGTTGTCGCGCAGCGTGACAAGCCAGCTGATGTTGTATTGCTCGGTGTCGAAACCGTTGATGTTTCGCTTCGCCCCAGTCGAGACTACTCTTAGCACCGGGTTGCCGATCTTCAACCGGCAATTCGGATCGCGCGTCTTGTCCTGCTCGGGCAATTTGCCAGGAGGTAACTTGCGCGTAGCCGGAGCGATGCAGCCCTGCAGAGGACACTCAATCGCTTTTTTCGCCTTTTGGTCCAGTCTCCACGCTATCTTGCGTTCCAGTAAGTCGATGCGGACTTGCGGGTCGTTGTCCGAAGCGGGTAAACCACTCTTGGGATGCATGCTGTATTCCCGGCGCTGCATCTTTGGCCGGGTATAGGTGACATTCGTGCTGGTGAACGTGGCGAATTCCTGGATGCCTGTGCTGACGATCCGCGTTTCCCGAACCGCGGTCGGGTTCATGGGCGTCAGGTCAGGATCTTCAGGCGCAACCGCAGAGCAGGCGGCCCAAAGCGGCGCGAATGCAACGACGATCATGCGGCGAAACATGAAGGGTGGGGCTCCCAACAATTGGGATAAAACACACCCAGTGTAACTGCAGCCGGGTCAACGCGCGTATCTCGTGCGCTAGGTATCAGGGCGAGCCAAGGCGTTCTCCGAGTGAAAGCTAAATCAAGGTATCCTTCCGTCGCGGCGGTTTTGGTTCGTTTTTGATCGTAGTCCTGACGTCGTCTCTGGACCATCTGGCAACGCGCAATATCCATAACAACTTACAACGGAGGACTCAATGTTCAAGTCGATTCACGCAGTCATCGATTTTCTGGCGTTACACGCGGCCGGTCCGCATTCCGGTGCACAGGAATGCAGCGGGACTATCACGGTGGATGAAGCGCTCAAGGCCGAAGAGGCGCGGTTCAAGGCCCAGATGAGCGGCGATGGCGCTGCGATGAACAAATTGTTCGGCGAAGACCTGGTCTACATCCACTCCAGTACCGTGGTCGATACCAAGAAAAGCTTCATCGAATCCATTACCTCGGGAAATGTGAAGTACCGCTCCATGACGCGCGGTGAATCGATCGTCCGGACCTATGGCGCCGTCGCAATCGTCAGCGGCGATGCCAAATTTCAGGTCACCGTCAAAGGGGAAGACCGCATGCTGGACTTGCTGTATCACGCCATCTGGGCCAAGCGGCCCGCCGGCGTGCAGTTCGTGTCCTGGCAGGCAACGAAGAAAGGCTGATCTGCCGTAACGCCGCGGACGAAGTCCGCGGTGCGGCCGATGCGGTCCGGCCGATGCGGCTGAACCGCATCCCTTCGGCTCATGGCATACACGCGCGGCCGCGGTTTCCTGCGATAGAATAAATCGCCAAGGCGACTGCTATGACCATGCCTACCGAGCCCATCGGCAGCATCCCGCGACCAATAGGTCTCATCGAGGCGGTGAACAAGCGCGGGAATGGCGATGATCCGGCGCTCGATGCCCTTTACGAAGAGGCGATACGGGACACCGTGCAGCGTTTCGAAGCAACCGGCTCACCTGTCATCACCGACGGGGAACAACGCAAATATCAGAACTTCTGGACCTACTCGGTCCATGGGCTGCGCAATACGGCCACGGACGGCTTCAGAATTCCATTTTCGGCCGGCCATACCCGGCGAATGCTGCGGCTGACCGAAGGCCCGTTCAGATACAAACGCTACGCCGACAGTTATCTCGAAGTCGCGCAGCGTTACGCGCATGTTCCGGTCAAGCAGGCCATCATTTCCCCATCGGCGCTGAGCCTCATGTATCCCGCGGATGGTATTCCGGGATATTCACGCGACCAGTTCATCCAGGATCTGCTGCTCGAACACGAAACCGAGATACGGCGCTGTTTAAAGAAGGGCGCGCACAAGGTGCAGATCGATTTCACCGAAGGGCGCCTCGCCATGAAGGTTGATCCTTCCGGGCAACTGCTGTCCAGCTTCATC
>DATMZQ010000311.1:0-7615 GCA_035573615.1 Burkholderiales bacterium
CAGTCCCCGCAGGGCTTGCCTGTCACCCCTGAATATCCGCACCGCAAAGGGCACACATGAATCGCTATCCGCTCTGGAAATACGTTCTCATCGCCGTCGCCCTGGTTGTCGGTCTGTTGTACACGTTGCCGAATTTTTTCGGCGAAGTGCCGGCAGTGCAGATTTCGCCGGCGAAAACCACGGCCAAGATTGATGAAACCCTGTTGTCGCGCGTCGATCTTGCGCTCGGTCAGGCGAACATCAAACCCGACGGCATTTTTCTGGATCCGGCCAGCATCAAAGTCCGATTCCCCAACACTGATATGCAGTTGAAGGCGAAGGATGTTCTGCAAGGGTCCTTGGGCGAGAACTATGTCGTTGCACTGAACCTGCTTTCGAGTTCGCCACGCTGGCTCTCCCGGATCAATGCATTACCCATGTATCTGGGCCTTGACTTGCGTGGGGGCGTGCACTTCCTGCTGCAGGTGGACATGAAAGGCGCGCTCACTAAAGCTGCTGATCGCTACGCTGGGGATATCCGTACTACTCTGCGGGCCAAGGAGATCCGCTATGCTGGGATAGCGCGTGACGGCCAAAACGTCGTGGTCAAATTCCGGGACCCAGAAACACGAGAGAAGGCTCTTACGGAACTCACCAAACAGAACCCGGACTTGCTACTGAATCCGATTGACGTGTCGTCTGAATACTCGATCAGCGCAGCGCTAAAACCGGAAGTACAAAAGCGCATTCAAGAGTTTGCCATCCAGCAGAACATCACGACCCTGCGCAACCGGGTCAATGAACTGGGCGTCGCCGAACCGATCGTTCAGCAAGCGGGGTCGGACCGGGTGGTGGTGCAGCTTCCCGGTGTACAGGACACCGCCAAAGCGAAGGACATTCTGGGACGGACAGCGACCCTCGAAGTGCGCATGGTGGATGAAGAGCATAGCGATCCGGCGTCACTACAGGCAGCGATCGCAGGACAAACACCGCTTGGCGACGAACTTCTTTACGATCGCGAAGGAGCGCCGCACATACTCAAACGCGAGGTCATCCTGACGGGAGACCGTATTTCCGACGCTCAACCGGGCTTTGACAGCCAAACCGGAGAACCGGCGGTCCACATTAACCTCGATGGGCGGGGTGCCACGATTTTCCAGCAGATCACGCGCGAGAACATCGGCAAGCGCATGGCGATGGTCTTGGTGGAAAAAGGCAAAGGCGAAGTAGTCACCGCGCCGGTGATTCGATCGGAAATTCCCGGCGGCCGTGTACAGATCAGCGGACGCATGACGACGACCGAAGCACGCGACGTGGCGTTGTTGTTGCGAGCAGGAGCTCTGGCTGCCCCAATGGAAATCGTGGAAGAGCGAACAGTAGGCCCAAGCCTGGGTGCAGACAATATCACCCGCGGCTTCCATTCGACCATGATCGGCTTCGCGGCAATAGCCATTTTCATGATGGCCTATTATTTATTTTTCGGCGTGGTTTCGGTGATTGCCTTGGCGGTGAACCTGATGCTGCTGGTTGCGCTGCTTTCCATGCTGCAGGCAACATTGACCCTGCCGGGCATTGCGGCCATCGCACTGACGCTTGGTATGGCGATCGACTCTAACGTGCTGATCAACGAACGTATCAGGGAGGAATTGCGCAACGGAACCACGCCGCAAGCCGCTATTACTGCCGGTTACGAGCGGGCTTGGGCCACGATCCTGGATTCGAACATAACGACGTTGATTGCCGGCATTGCCTTATTCATGTTCGGTAGCGGCCCGGTGCGTGGTTTTGCAGTGGTCCACTGCCTCGGCATTCTGACTTCAATGTTTAGCGCGGTGCTGGTTTCGCGCAGCATCGTGAACCTCATTTTTGGTGCGCGTCGCAAGCTCGACAAACTGCCGATTGGCAATACCAACTGGTACAAACGGCAAACCGCCGCATAAAAGCGGATCACTGTCGGAAGCAAGGAACAAAAATGGAATTTTTCCGTATCCGTAAAGATATCCCTTTTATGCGCCACGCGCTGGTGTTCAACATCATTTCGTTGATCACTTTCGTGCTCGCTGTAATATTCCTGTCTACGAGGGGTCTGCATCTCGGCGTTGAATTCACGGGCGGCACCGTAATGGAAGTGAATTACGGCCACACCGTGGACGTGGACAAGATTCGCGATACCTTGACCCGAGTGAACCTCGCGGATGCGACGGTGCAAAGTTTCGGCAGTTCGCAAACGGCACTGATCAGGCTGCCGGCAAAACAAGGCGTAACAGGCGCCCAGTTGTCCGAGACCGTGATCAAGGCGTTGCGCCAGGATGATTCCTCGGTTGAACTGCGTCGCGTGGATTTCGTTGGTTCGCAGGTCGGCAAGGAACTGGTTGAGAATGGTGCCTTGGCACTATTGCTCGTATCCATCGGCATCGTGGTTTATCTCTGGATGCGTTTCGAATGGAAATTTGGATTGTCGGCCATCGTCGCCAATTTGCACGATGTCGTGATCATCCTGGGGTTCTTTGCGTTCTTCCAGTGGGAGTTTTCTTTGCCGGTGCTTGCGGCGGTACTGGCCGTATTGGGTTATTCCGTCAACGAATCGGTCGTGGTGTTCGACCGGATTCGCGAAAATTTTCGCAAGATGCGCAAGGCCTCTACGCCTGAAGTCATCAACAACGCCATTACCCGCACGATGTCGCGGACCATCATTACGCACGGCTGTACCCAGCTGATGGTGACCTCAATCCTTATTTTCGGTGGTGAGACGCTGCATTATTTTGCGCTCGCACTCACGATCGGCATTCTGTTCGGCATTTACTCATCGGTTCTTGTCGCGAGCCCGTTGGTGATGTGGCTTGGTGTGACGCGAGAAGATTTCATCAAGCCGGAAAAGAAGCAGGAAGAGGCGGTGGTCTGATTTTGCGATGGAGCTGCTTTCGCAGTTTTTGGAAGTAATTCTCCATCTCGACCTGCACCTCCGGGAACTGGCGCAGACTTACGGCGCGTGGATATATGGAATTCTGTTTCTCATTATTTTCTGCGAGACCGGTGTTGTAGTTACCCCTTTCCTGCCTGGCGATTCGCTGCTGTTTGTCGCGGGCACCATCGCAGCCGCAGGTCACATGAATATCCACGCTCTGGCGTTGCTGCTGACTGCGGCAGCCATTGCTGGGGATTCGTTGAATTATTCAATCGGCCGCTATCTGGGACCGAAAGTGTTCCGATTCGATGAATCCCGGTTCTTCAAACGTGCCTATATCGATCGCACTCGCGCATTCTTCGACCGGCACGGCGGCAAGGCGATCATTCTTGCCCGCTTTGTACCGATCGTTCGGACGTACGCTCCGTTCGTAGCCGGGATTGGAGCTATGCAGTACTCGCGCTTTTTGATGTTCAATGTGACGGGGGCGGTTCTCTGGGTGGTGCTGCTGTCTTATGCCGGCTTCTTTTTTGGTAACCTTCCTGTAGTTCGCGACAATCTTACAGCCGTTATTCTTGGCATCATTTTCTTGTCCATCATGCCCGGTGCGGTGGAATTATGGCGCGCGAAACAAGCGCGCTAGACATCAGAGCCGCTTTGCAAGCGTTTCCGCCAATCCGACATAGGTTACCGGTGTCAAAGCCAGCAGCCGCTCTTTTTCTTCCGGCGGAATACTCAGACTGCGGATAAACACTTGCAAAGCGTCCCGCGTGATCGAGCCCTTCCCACGCGTCAACTCCTTCAATTGTTCATAGGCATCGTCAATGCTGTGGCGTTTCATTACTGTCTGGATGGCTTCGGCCAATACTTCCCAGTTGGCACTCAAATCATCGGCGAGCCGCTTCGGATCCGGCTCCAATTTACCAAGGCCACGCAAGCAGGCGTCGTATGCAAGCAATCCGTATCCGAGGGCGACACCCATGTTGCGTAAAACGGTAGAGTCGGTCAGGTCGCGTTGCCAACGGGATATCGGGAGTTTCGAGGCTAAGTGCGAGAGCAGTGCGTTCGATAAGCCGAGATTGCCTTCTGAGTTTTCAAAATCGATCGGATTGACTTTGTGCGGCATGGTTGAGGACCCGACTTCTCCCTCTTTTACTTTCTGCTTGAAATAGCCAATCGAAATATAACCCCAGACATCTCTATCGAAATCGAGCAGGACGGTATTGAATCCCGCGAATGCATCGAATAGCTCCGCGATGCTGTCGTGCGGTTCGATTTGAGTGGTATAGGCATTGAATTCAAAACCAAGTTTCTCGACGAAGTGCCGGCAGAACGTTTCCCAGTCAAAGGCTGGGAAGGCCGCGAAATGTGCATTGAAGTTACCGACGGCTCCGTTCATTTTTCCGGTTAGCGAAACGCCAGCCAAGCGGGCGCGTTGCCGCCTGAGCCGGTGTACGAAATTAGCCATCTCCTTGCCAAGAGTAGTCGGGGTCGCCGGCTGGCCATGCGTGCGCGACAGCATGGGGAGGGAGGCGGTGGAATGGGCCAGTGCCGCTAGTCTTTCGATCAGCGCATCGATTATGGGCAAAAGGACGTGTGTCAGAGCGTCGCGAAGCATGAGGGCATGGCAAAGATTATTGATATCCTCGGATGTGCAAGCAAAATGCACAAAACGCGTGATGTCTGCGATATCTCTGTTGTCTGAAAGTTTGTCTTTCAGCCAGTATTCGATCGCTTTGACGTCATGATTCGTGCGAAGCTCGATTTGCTTCACCGCTTCGCCGTCGAGAACCGTGAAGTCGCGAACCAGTGCATCCAGTTGCATCACCGTAGCCGGAGAAAGCGTCGGGATCCCGTCTAGTGCCCGTGTGGCGCAAAGAGCCTTCAGCCATTCGACTTCGACGCGAACTCGATAGCGGATGAGGGCGAATTCGCTGAAGTAATCAGATAGTGCGGAAACCTTTTCACTATAGCGGCCATCGAGTGGGCACAGCGCGGTAAGAACGGAGGAAGGGTTCATCGAAGGAACTCTATCATGGCGCGAGATAAGGGATCGCCGCATCAATGATGCCGCCGCCGAGACAGAGAGTGGACTCGTAAACGACAACGGACTGGCCCGGCGTGACGGCCCATTGAGGTTCGGCAAAACGTATTTCGCATGATGTGCTGTCGACCCGCTCAATTTCGCACGGCGCATCCCGTTGCCGGTATCGGGTCTTGGCGCCGTATACCCAATTGCAGTGCGGATTTGTCCCGCTAATCCACGACAGTTCTCCAGCCGTTAGCGCCTGCGCCAGCAATGCCGGATGATCGTGGCCTTGCACCACGACAAGTCGATTGGCTGTCATATCCTTGCGACAGACATACCAAGGCTCGCCAGCGCCTTCACTGCGACCGCCGATGCCCAATCCCTGGCGCTGACCAAGCGTGTAATACATCAGACCGGCATGGCTGCCGACTCTGTTTCCGTCCAGATCGACCATGTCACCGGGGTCGCTCGGCAAATACCGGTTCAGGAATTCACGGAAAGGCCGTTCGCCGATAAAGCAGATTCCGGTTGAGTCTTTTTTGTCGTGATTCGGAAATTTCAGTCTGGCGGCGAGCTCTCGCACTTCGCGCTTGTACATTTTGCCAAGGGGGAAAAGGGTGCTCGCCAACTGTGCCTGGTTTAGCCGATACAGGAAATAGCTTTGATCCTTGGTACCGTCCTCGGCCTTGAGCAACTGAAACAAGCCGTCCACCTGGCGCACTTGCGCGTAATGTCCAGTTGCTATGCGATCAGCGCCCAGTTGCAGTGCGTGGTCGAGAAAAGACTTGAACTTGATTTCGGCATTGCACAAAACATCCGGATTCGGTGTTCGCCCGGCCTTAAACTCGGCGAGAAAGCTGTTGAACACGCGGTCTTTGTACTCCGCGGAAAAATTCACCGCTTCGATGTCGATTCCAATGATATCCGCGACCGAAACGGCGTCGATCAAGTCCTGGCGCGAGTTGCAGTATTCATCATCATCGTCGTCCTCCCAATTCTTCATGAACAGGCCGACCACGTCATAGCCTTGCTGCTTTAGCAGCCAGGCGGCGACCGAAGAGTCCACTCCGCCCGACATGCCGACGACGATGCGCTGCTTTTTATTCACCTTGCGAACCCCAGGTCCACCATGACATCAAGTGGTGTGCGCTTGCCGGCCAGGTAGTCTTCCATGCAGCGTACGACCATCGGGCTACGATGCCTTGCGCGGGTCGCGCGCACTTCGTCCGCTGCGAGCCATGTTGTACGCACGATTCCGCGATCCAGGGCTCTGTCCGGGTGATGTGCTCCAAGCCGGCCGGAAAACGCAAATCGAAGATAAGTGGTGATACTGTCAGATGATTGCCATCGATAGACGCCGATGAGCTGTTCTGGCAAGAAATCCCATGCGCTTTCTTCCAGTGTCTCCCTCGCAACTGCCGCGGTGATCGATTCGTCAGCTTCGAGGTGGCCCGCTGGCTGATTGAACAGCAGTCCACGTTCGGTATGTTCTTCAACGAGCAGAAAGCGTCCTTCGCGCTCGATCACTGCAGCAACAGTAACGTCAGGTTTCCAGATCATATCGATCAGAGCAGCTTCGGAAACAACTCTGTAATTCCTCGGTAAATGTATTCGACACCGATTGCGGCAATGATCAGCCCCATTACACGCGTAATGATGTTCATGCCGGTCGTGCCCAATCGGGCCGATATGCGCGTTGCAGCGGCAAACGTCCACCACACTGCAATTGCGATGACGGCAGCTGGGATAAGCAGCATAAGTCGATGGACAACGCCGTGAGACTGGTGTGTCGCGATGATCATGGTACTGATTGCACCGGGCCCGGCCAGCAGGGGGATGCCCAGCGGGACGACTGCCACGGCGTCTCGCTCGGCTGCTTCGGCCGCTTCATCAGGAGTCTGGCGGATGCCTGATTCCCGCGCTTGCAGCATTGCAATTGCCATCAGCAACAGCAGTATGCCGCCCGCAATCAGGAAAGAGGGGATGCTGATGCCGAAGAAATTCAGCACTTGCGTACCGATCAATGCCGCGATGCCCAGTACGCAGAAAACAGTAATTGCCACAACCTGCGTGACGCGCTGGCGTTCCGCAGGAGCGTAGCCAGTAGTGGTACCCAGGAATACGGGAATACTGGCAACTGGATCTACAATCGCCAGCAGCGCAACTGTCAGCTTGATAAGGTCGGTCCATTCATCCACGGCTTACACCTTCAATTCACTAGCAGCGCACGAAATAAAAAAGGCAGGGATTTGACCCCGCCTTGCATCGGATCGGCTCCGGATTATTTGGCCTTGTCCTCAATAACGTTTTCCGGCCGTTTTGTGTCTGGAACAGGGCCGATGTTCGCACCTGGTTGAGCTTGTGCCAAGCCAACCTTGGCAGACGCTACGCCATTCACAGCGGCAGTAGGAAGGAGTCCCAAACGTAGTGGATGGATGCAAAGATCCCTTTTATAGCTCGTCCCGGTTTATACCTCAGGCAGCGAGTACTAAATCGTTCACTAGTCCGCAAGACGTTGGCAAGAATAAGGATTTCCGCCAGTCCCGTCAAACGAGGTTCGACAACGAATCATCTTACGCTCGGGCGCTTTCACGAAAAAAGGCAGGGAAATCTCCCTGCCTTTTGAATTGCAACTGGGTAACGTTTACTGCTTCGCGGCGGCCGGCTTTGCGTCCGCAGCCGGAGCCGCGGTTTCCTTCTTG
>DATMZQ010000312.1:0-4603 GCA_035573615.1 Burkholderiales bacterium
ACTATGCCATCACGGAGCGCATGCAGCGCCAGGTAATGTTCGCCGCCAAGCGCAGCCTTGAGTTGCTCGAGTTGGCCTTGTTGAGTTCGACTCAATTGGTACCAGCCTCGAAGCGATGATCGATTGCACCTCTGGCAGTGCCAAAGGTGCCGAAGAGCAAGCGGGGCCAGGCTCGCGATAGACTGGCTCCGTTTTTTTACATCTGGATTAGGCGATGCGGTTAAAAAGGTTCGATCGCTCTGACGAACATGGTTCTGAACGCGGCATAGAAGTTCAGTGGTACGGCAGATGAAATGGTAGATTATGAATTAGGGATGTATGGACACTGGTATCGTAACTATACTCAGGGATGTTTCTCCATTGAATGGATAGCCAGACCATTTCAGAAGCAAGGCCATGACGCCCAACAGAGATGTCATTAGCCCGGAGATCGCTCGCACTCTGGATGGGTTATTTCAGGAACGCGTGCGCCGTTCCGCCAAGGCGGTCGCGTACAGAAGTTTCGATGAGCCAGGTGTCTGGAGAGACTATAGCTGGGAAAAAGTCGCAGAGCTGGTCGCGCGTTGGCAGGATGGATTCGAAGCCGATGGTTTGCAAGAGGGGGACCGGGTCGCGATCATGCTGCGCAATAGCGTCAATTGGATCGTTTTCGACCAGGCGGCGATGGGTCTTGGCCTGGTAAACGTGCCGCTCTATACGTCTGACCGTCCCGACAACACCGCGTACATCTTGCACGATTCAGGCGCGAAGGTTTTGGTATTGGAGAATACCGACCAGTGGGCCATGTTCGCGGATGTGCAAAGCCAGCTGGGAGGACTCAAGCGGATCCTGTGCGTTAACGCGCTCCCTGGTCCGGCGACCGATCCACGAATCAAGAGTGTTGCTGACTGGTTGCCCAAGTCCACGGGCGCGGTTCGGCACGTCAATCAGGATGGCACGAAACTAACCAGCATTATTTATACGTCCGGGACCACGGGAAAGCCCAAGGGCGTCATGCTTTCGCACAAAAACATGCTCGAAAATGCAGCTTCGGCATTGCAATGTTTCGACGTCACTACTCAAGACCTATTCCTGTCCTTTTTGCCGTTGTCGCATACGCTTGAGCGAACCGCGGGATGCTATTTGACGATGATGGCCGGTGCCTGTGTGGCATACGCACGCTCCATTCCGCAATTGGGCGAAGACCTGGTTGCGATAAGGCCGACCATCATGATTTCCGTTCCACGAATATACGAACGGGTTTACGCAACCATAAAGGCCCGGCTCGCGGAAGGGCCGCCGCTTCGCAGAAAATTATTCGAGTACGCGGTTGAAGTGGGTTGGGCAAGATTTGAACATCAACAAGGCAGAGGGCCATGGAAAGCTGCGTTCCTGCTGTGGCCGCTGCTGGATCGGCTCGTCGCTCGCAAGGTCATGGCGCGTTTGGGTGGGAGACTCCGCGCAGCGGTCAGCGGCGGTGCGGCACTCGCTCCGGATATTGCGCGGCTGTTTGTGGGCCTTGGCCTGCCGATTCTTCAGGGATATGGACTTACGGAAACCAGCCCGGTAGTCAGCACAAACCGCCTGGATGACAACGTTCCAGCCAGTATCGGCAAGCCGATTCCCGGGGTGCAGGTCAAATTGGGCGAGAAGGATGCACTGCTGGTCAAGGGTTCAAATGTCATGCTTGGTTACTGGAATTTACCGGATGCCACCAAAGCAATGTTCACCGCGGATGGATGGCTTAATACTGGCGACACAGCCCGGTTTGATAAAGAAGGGCGTCTCTATATCACCGGACGCCTTAAGGAAATTATTGTCATGTCGACCGGGGAAAAAATACCGCCTGTGGATATGGAAGCCGCCATCCTGCAGGATTCGCTGTTCGAGCAGGTCATGATTTTGGGCGAAGGAAGACCGTATCTCAGCGCCTTTGTTGTGCTCAATCCGGACCAATGGCGAAAATCGGCTCTCCAGCATGCGCTGCCGGAGACAGTGGAAAGCATATCGGGCAACCGCTCAGCAGAGACTTTCCTGCTGGATTGCGTCCAGAAACAGATAAAATCTTTCCCGGGTTACGCAAAAATCAACCGTATAGCCGTAATGAGGGAGCCCTGGACAATTGAAAACGGCCTCCTTACACCCACAATGAAACTGAAACGCGCGAAAGTTGTGGAATCGCACAGGAAAGAATTCGAAAGTCTCTATGCCGGTCATTGACCACAAACCGGCCCACCAGCAAACGGCATCGCTTCCCATCAAGCGGGAGCCAACATTGCGTGTCGTGCCCATGCCGTCGGATGCGAACTACACCGGGGATATCTTTGGCGGATGGATCATGTCGCAAGTTGATATTGCTGGCAGCATTCCTGCCATCGAGGTCGCGAAAGGACGTGTTGCTACCGTGGCGGTCAATTCGTTCATATTCAAGCAACCGGTGATGATTGGAGATTTGGTGAGCTTTTATGCGAACGTGGTAAGAACCGGCCGTACGTCAATTACCGTTGACGTGGAAGTGTATGCCCGCCGGCGTACATTGCATGAAGTCGTGAAAGTTACCGAAGCAACTTTGACCTATGTGGCAGTCGATGATGAGCGCCGCCCGCGTCCACTCGAGCAGGGATCAGGCTGAAGAATTGTGTCACTTGACATGGCGGTTTTTTATTTCAACAAGGAGAGGTAAATGCACAAAGAACACCAAACAAGCTTGATTGCACTAGCCGTCGCATGGGCGGTAGCAGGCATATCTTCTCCGGCCTCGGCCGCTGGATTTGCACTGATCGAGCAAAGTGCAAGCGGAATGGGAAACGCGTTCGCTGGAGCGGCGGCTACAGCAGAGGATGCAAGCACCATTTTTTACAATCCTGCCGGTATGTCGAAGTTGCAGGGAACACAGGTTACGATCGGTGCCCATGTAATTGACTTGAGCGCAAAACTCAACAACTCGGGCTCTTCAATTTCGTTGGGTGCGCAAGCTATAGGCAGTCAACCCGGTGGCGACGGGGGAGACGCAGGAGGCGTATCGGTTGTGCCCAACTTGTATTTCGTGATGCCGATTGGCGATCGGCTTAATTTTGGTATCGGAATAAATGCGCCGTTCGGCCTCGTGACGGAGTACGATCAAAACTGGGTAGGACGCTTTCAGGGAATTAAATCGGAGCTAACGACCTATAACATCAATCCCGCCTTGTCTTTCAAAGTAAACGATACCTTTGCCATTGGTGCTGGAGTGAATTATCAGCATCTTGACGCGAATCTCACGAACGCTGTGCTTCTTCCAGTGCCGGTCGAAGGTCGCGCCGAAGTCGATGCCAACGATGATGCATGGGGATGGAACATAGGTGTCCTTTTTCAACCTTCGCCCTCCACCAAAATCGGCGCAAGCTATCGGTCAAAGCTCGAATACAAGCTGGAAGGCACAACGACTGTCAATACCGTCACCGGCGTTCCTATTCCGCAGGCTAGTGGAGCAACCACCGCGGACGTCACCCTGCCGGATTCTTTTTCGTTAAGCTTGGCGCAACGCCTGAACGAACAGTGGGAGTTCCTCGCAGACGCTACCTTCACGCGTTGGAGCGAAATCAATCGAATCAATATCGTAAATTCCACGAACGGAACCTTGCGCGACAGTCTGCTTCTGGATTTCGATGACACTTGGCGGTATTCAATCGGTGCGAACTACAAATTGAACGAAAAGTGGACCCTCAAAGGCGGCGTTGCTTACGACCAGACTCCAGTCAAGAGCGCCACTACTCGGTCGGTACGGCTGCCGGATACCGATCGCACCTGGCTATCAATTGGTGCCGGTCTGAAGGTGCAACAAAGCGGCAAACTGGACTTTGCCTATTCGCATCTTTTCCTGAAAGACGCTGAAATCAACTCCACGCGCAGCCAACAAGTGCCGGGCCTTTCTACGCCGACGCCAGCACCAGGAACCGCATCAACCGTGGCCGGCACGTACACCGGATCTATTGATATTTTCAGCGTTCAGTACACCATGAGCTTCTAGATCTGGCCGGTGGCGGGCATCTCCCCGCCACCGGTTTTCATTTCCGGCTTGGTGGAACGCGGCCACGCCGTTGCAACTCTAAAGACAACATGGCACGCCCAGTCAATTCTGCCGTCCGAAAAGTCGCCGTTCTTGGCGCCGGAGTCATGGGTTCCCAGATTGCAGCCCACCTGGTCAACGCTGGAGTGGAAGCGATCCTGTTTGAATTGCCAGCGAAGGAGAGCGATCCCAACGGCAACGTACGCAAGGCCGTTGATAGCCTGAAAAAGCTGGAACCCAGTCCGCTTTCCGTGTCCGTCCGTGCCGACTACATACAGGCGGCAAATTACGATCAGGACCTGGGACTACTTAAAGACTGCGACTTGGTCATCGAGGCCATTTCCGAGCGCATGGACTGGAAAAAAAACTTGTACGAGAAAGTTGCTCCTCATCTCGGCGAAAGCGCCATATTTGCGAGCAACACGTCCGGGCTTTCCATCAATTCCCTGTCCGAAGCGATGCCCGCGCATGTGCGCTCGCGTTTTTGCGGCGTGCATTTTTTCAATCCGCCGCGCTACATGCATTTGGTGGAGTTAATCGCCGGGCGCGCGGCCGATCCGGCGATTCTGGACCGGC
>DATMZQ010000313.1:0-3153 GCA_035573615.1 Burkholderiales bacterium
TTCGTCCTGCGGATAGTCTTCGGAGAAACCGGCGTCGAAGAAGCGAACCATCGGAATGTCCAACCCGTCGAGCCAGACTACCGGCTCCTGCGCTGCATTGCCGTGGTCGTGCCAGGTCCAGGACGGCGTGATGATGAAATCGCCCGGATGCATGGTCACCCGTTCCCCATCGACTGCGGTGTAGGCACCGGTGCCTTCGACGATCAACCGCAACGCCGTTTGGGTGTGGCGATGGCTTGGCGCAACTTCGCCAGGCAGGATCAATTGCCAGCCTGCATAAAGCGAATTCGTGATCGCCGACTGGCCGTGAAGACCCGGATTTTCGAGAATCAGCACGCGGCGCACCGCCTCTTTCGCGGTGATCAGACTGCCTGATTCCATCAGCCACGGACGCACCTCGGCATACTTCCACAATGCCGGGACACAAGGCGAATGGGGTTCGCGCGGCACCAGCGCGCTCATCATTTCCCATAGTGGAGTGAGATGCGCCGGCGCAATGCGCCGGTAATAAGCTTCCCGCTCCGCGCGGGGATCCTGCAAAGGTTGGCCCATATTGCCTCCAGCTTTGCTGCCTGATCTAGTGAATCTTTGGCAGTTGCAAACCGAAATCTTTCTCTACCAGTTCAGTAACGCGCGCAACAAAATCTTCACGCATCTCATCGTTGCTGCGGCTCTTCAGTGCCCAGCGCCGGTACATTTCGTTATTCTTGGAGTTACTCGCACCGAAAAATCCCGGCGTGATCGGGAAGTAGCGGTTGATTGCGTCCTGCACGGCAGCCTTGCCCTCTTCAGTGCGAATCAGTTCGGTGCAGAAATCCTTGCCGAATTTGGCATGGAATTTCTCCTCCGGCATGGTAATGCGGGCCAGGTCGCGCAATGGATGAAAGGAGCAGTGCAGCAGATCTTCCACCTGCAGGATTTCGGCAAAGTCGGCTATCGCCTTTATCACACAGAATTCCGGCCATGTCTTCAACTCAAAGCCAAAGATCGTCAGCGGTTTCTTGATCTTCGGATCCATCATTTGCGCCGGCACGCCGATCTGCTCCGCCAGCGCACGAAAGCGCACGTGGTGATGGTACTCCTCCATGGCCACGCGACAGGTCAGCCATTTTGCATACGGGGTCGGCGCCAGCGCGATGGCAGGTTCGTCGAAAACCTGCGCACCGTACAGTTCGTTCACCGCGTGGCTGATGACGATTTTTTTGACCGCGGTCTGGTATTCCTGCGGCTGTTGCGCAAGTTCGGCCGCAGTTTTAACGGCGAGCGTAGCAGTAGTGGTGCTCATGAGTTGATCCCTCAGACAATGGGTTCGGTATTGAAAAATTCCAGATCGGTGGCAAGGTCGGTCATGCCAGCCGCCAGTTCGACCTTGATGGCTTGCGCAAGTGCCGCTTCTTCCCAAGCCCCAGCTGCCGGCATCAGGCTGCGCGCGACCGGGCGCGGCTGGGAAAACAGCATCAATTCGCGGCCGCGCACACCAAATAGTTGTCCGGTCACATCGTTGGCATTCGAACTCAGGAATACCGCCAGTTTGGCAACATACTGTGCCGGTATGCCAAGCGCGCGCTGCTTGTATGTCATCTGGGCTTCATTGGCTGGCTGGATCGATTCAGTCACCCGGGTCGCGGCAAACGGCGCGATGGCATTGCATGTGACTTTCGAGCGGGACATGTCCATTGCGACGACGCGAGTGAGTCCCATCAGGCCTGCCTTCGCCGAGGCATAGGCGGCTTGTCCGAAATTGCCGAACAATCCAGCGCTGGACACAATGTTGACAATACGTCCGGGCGCACGGCCGTTCTTCTGTTGTTCGCGCATGTGCGGAGTCGCCGCGGCCAGCAGAGCGAAAGGAGCACTGAGATTGGTCGCGAGTACCTGATCCCAGTTTTCCCGGCTGGCTTTGAAAATAAATGCGTCGCGGATAATCGCGGCATTGTTGATGACGATATCGATCGCGCCATAAGCCGCCAACGCGGCCTGCACGGCACGTTCCGGCGCGCCCGCCTGCGTCAGGTCTTCGCAGAACGGCTTCGCACCTGCGCCGAGTTTTGCGGCGATCGATTCCGCGACCGCCGGATCGGGCTGCCCGCCGGAAATACTCACACCGCTATCGGCAATCAGCACCAGCGCACCGTGGCGCTGCAGTTCTTCGACGATCGCCAGGCCGATGCCGCGCGCGCCGCCGGTGACCAGAGCAACCCTCCCGGACAGGCTTTGGTCCGGGCTCATTGCACGCTCGCTGCGGGTTTGGACTCGACCGCCGCCGGGAAAAAAGCGTCGGCATGAATGTCGCGCAGTTGCACGCCGCGCTCGCGGGCAAGCGCACTCGCCGCGTCCACCATCGGCGGCGGGCCGGCAAAATACGTCTTGAACCCGGCCAGGGCGGCAAAGTCTGCCGCGACCGCATTGGTGACAAGGCCGTACCTTCTAGGCAATAGCGTCGCGCCGGCTTCAACGCCGCGCTGCTGCATCGAGTCATGCTGCGTACCGGGCTCGGACAGCACGATGTGAGCTTTGAACGATGGAAAGCGTCGCTGCAATTCGGCCAGTTCCAGTTCGAAATAGATGTCGCGCTCGGAACGCACACCAAAGTAAAGATGCATCGGCTGGGCAAAGCCGTCATGCAAGGCGGTTTCGATAATCGATTTGATGGGTGCCAATCCGCTGCCGCCGGCTACGCACAGCATCTCGCCGGCATGTTGCGAGCGCAGGTATGAGGTGCCCAGCGGGCCCGACACCTTGACCATGTCGCCCGGTCGGAGCAACGTCGCCACGCGGCGGCTCACGGAATGCGCTGCAGGCATGACGCGGATATGGAACTCCAGCACCTTCTCGTGCGGACAATTCGCCATCGAATAATCACGCACTGCACCGGCCGCGACCGGAAACTCGAGGCTGGCAAACTGCCCCGCCGAAAAAGTGAACGGCCCGCCCGCGACGATCTCCATCCGGAGCCGCAGGATATCGTGCGTGAGGGGCGTCAGGTCAGTCACCCGGCAGCGCAATACGCGCGAAGGATGCACGATGAAGTCCTCGGCCTGGAGCCGGCGCACTACCACGTCTCCCCACACCTGTGACCGGCAGGCGAGCACAAGACCACGGCTGCGCTCCTCGGCGGACAAGGCATGCTCCGAATACTCGAGCTCCATGATG
>DATMZQ010000314.1:0-6923 GCA_035573615.1 Burkholderiales bacterium
GCGCAAGGCGCTGAACTGCATGCGCAGGGACAGATTTTGCGGCAGGCTTCTGCGCAAGTAAAAATCGCCGACACGGTGGGCGCTGGCGACGCCAGTATCGGCGGATTGCTATTCAGCTTGATCACCCATGGCGCTTCAGACTGGCAAAACCATCTTCGCTGGGCGGTCGCAGCGGGAAGCGCGGCATGCATGCAGTCCGGCGCCGTGCCGCCCCCATTGGCTGCAATTGAAAGCGTACTCGCGACAATGCAATAACCGCATGCCGGATTTCCGTAGCCGCGAATTTCTACTCGATCACATCCGCCACACGATGGCGTTTTATCATCCGCACGCCATCGATCCCCGCGGCGGGTTTTTTCATTTCTTCCGTGACGACGGCACTGTCTACGATCCGCACACGCGCCACCTCGTCAGCAGCACGCGCTTCATTTTCAACTATGCCATGGGCTTCAGGCAGTTCGGTGAACCTGCTTACCTGCGCGCCGTAGAACACGGCATGGCTTATTTGCGCGACCATCATCGAATTGCCTCAACGGGCGGCTACGCCTGGTTGCTTGATGGCCAGCGAGTCGCCGATGGCACCAACCATTGCTACGGCCTGGCCTTCGTGCTGCTGGCCTACGCTCATGCATCCATGGCCGGTGTTGAACAGGCGCGCGCGTGGATTGGTGAAACATTTGACCTGATGGAGCACCATTTCTGGTCGTCGACACATGGCCTCTACGCAGACGAAGCCACACCGGACTGGTCGGTTGTATCTTCGTACCGTGGACAGAACGCCAACATGCATGCTTGCGAGGCGTTGTTGGCGGCATTCGATGCCACGCGCGACACACGCTATTTACATCGTGCGGAAATTCTGGCGCACAACATCACGGTGCGGCAGGCACATCTGGCGGATGGACTGATTTGGGAGCACTACCGCGCCGACTGGTCGGTGGATTGGGATTACAACCGCAACGACAGTGGCAATCTGTTTCGCCCGTGGGGTTTTCAGCCGGGACACCTTGCAGAATGGGCGAAGCTTCTGCTGATTCTGGAGCGTCACGCGCCGCAACTGGCCTCAACGCAGCGAGAGACCCAATGGTTCGTTCCTCGCGCTGCTGCGCTGTTCGATGCCGCAGTAACCCATGCATGGGACGATCAGCACGGTGGTCTTGTTTACGGTTTCGCACCGGACGGGCGCGTGTGCGACGGGGACAAGTATTTCTGGGTGCAGGCGGAGTCGCTCGCGGCCGCGGCGCTGCTGGCACAGCGCACCGGTGAGGACAAATACTGGCAATGGTACGAACGGATTTGGGACTACAGCTGGAAGCATTTGGTCGACCATGAATTTGGTGCCTGGTACCGCATCCTCACGCGAGACAACCGCAAATATAGCGACGAGAAATCCCCGGCGGGCAAAACGGACTACCACACCATGGGCGCATGCTACGAAGTGCTGAACGTGCTGACCTGACGCTTCGGTGCAATAGCACTTGCCCGAACAGGTTATTTTTTTTGCGCGATTTGTTTTGGCGAGCCACGCGCAATTTCGAAAGCACTGACCAGCAGCAATAGGGCGACGACTATCAGCAGTGCGTTCATGCCATTGTGCTCATTGGCCACCAGGCTTACGAGCAGCGGGCCGATGATCTGTCCAAGACCGAATGCGGCCGTCATAGTCGCCATCAATTGCGAAGCGTGTTCCGGAGCGGCCACTCGCGCTTCCTGCATGCCGGCCATCGTGGCCACGACGAAGGTGCTGCCCACGCAAAGCGCGGCGACGACAATCCCGGCCATGCCCGGCGAAACCACCGGCATGGCAACGCCAATCGCCATGACGACGTGCGACATCGACCAGACCAGACGGTTGGGTACATGGGCAGATAGTCCGCCTGCAATCAGCGTGGACACCAGTGCCGCTACACCGAATATCGGCCACGCCCAACCGAACACCGCTGGATCGAGGATCACCTGTTTGGCCATGGCGGGTAAAAATGTGCCGGGGATGATGTAGCCGAAGCCGAGCATCGCGTAGCAGAGGATCATCACAAGATGTCGCCCCAGTCGTAGAGGCGCTACGGCCGCCTTGCTCGCAGACGCAGGTGCCTGGCCGGCGCCGGCATACCCCGACCAGCATGCCAGCGTGAGCAGGAGCGCGAGCACGCCCGCCGTAGTCCACGCCCGGTCTGCCGACCAAGACCAACGCAAAAACAGCAGGCACAGGGATCCGGTGAGCGCAATGCCGAGGCCCACTCCGCCAAACACGATGCCACTGAACCGCGCGCTTCCATGCTTGGCCAACTGCTGCAGGCTGTATGCGGAAGCAAACACAAACACCCACGCGCTGATCATGCCGGCCAGAAAGCGCAGTAGTAACCAGGCCAGTGGCTCATGAATCGCGGCCATGGCCGCAGTAAGCAATGCAAGGCTCACGAGGGAAACACGCACGATCGTTGCAACGCTGATGCGAATCCAGATGGCGGACAGCGCACCCATGAAATACCCGGCATAGTTGGCGGACGCGAGCAACCCCGCCAGGCGCAATGTCACTGCGTAGTCCTTTTGCATCATGGGCAGGATCGGTGTAAAGGCAAAGCGGCCCACGCCAATGGCAATGGCCAAAGCCAGCATGCCGCACAGAGCGAATCGCAACGCGGGCAGTCGGTTCACATCAGTTTTCTGAAAAGGCTGGACCGGATGTTATCAGCGCCGACGCCGGGTTAGCGCAGGCGCGAAGCCCGGACTATAAGGTTTCATGCGAACATAGAGGGGTTCTGGCCTTTACCCAGAATCACCCGGAGAAAGTTCATGCACGATCTGGTAATCCGTAACGGTACGGTCGTTGATGGCACTGGCGCCGCGCGCCGTGTTGCCGATGTTGCGATAGACGGCGAATTGATTACCGCCGTCGGTCGTGAAATCGCCCGCGGACACCGTGAACTTGATGCCAATGGACTGCTTGTCGCGCCGGGCTATGTCGATATCCATACGCATTATGACGGGCAGGCCACGTGGGACCCGTATTTGACGCCGTCTTCCTGGCATGGCGTGACAACCGTGGTCTTTGGCAATTGCGGTGTCGGGTTCGCCCCGGTACGCAAAGGTGCTGCGCCTTATCTCATCAATTTGATGGAGGGTGTGGAAGATATTCCTGGCACCGTGCTGTCCGAAGGCGTGAAATTCAATTGGGAATCGTTTCCGGATTATCTAGATGCGCTGGAAGCTGCGCCAAAAGTCATCGACGTCGGTGCGCAGGTTCCGCACGCGGCCTTGCGTTTTTATGTCATGGGGGACCGGGGTGCCGACCATGCGGCCGCACCGAACGACACCGAAATCGGACAGATGGGCATCTTGCTGGAGCAGGCTTTGCGCGCCGGTGCCCTGGGATTCACGACCTCGCGCACGACTAAACACCGCGCACGCGATGGACGGCTCACGCCAAGTCTTTCTGCGCGCGAACCGGAATTGTTTGGCCTCGCTGCCGCCATGAAGCGCGCAGGTCGCGGCGTCATTGAGGTCAATTCCGATTTCGGCCCCGGCGAATTCGATATTCTGCGCGACGCGGCGCAAATCGCCGGACGGCCCTTGTCAGTATTGCTGCTGCAGGTCAATAACGCTCCGGAACTCTGGCGCGAAACGCGCGCGCAAATCCATGTCGCGCGTGCTGCGGGGCTCGATGTCAACGGCCAGGTCGGTTGCCGGCCAATCGGCGTGATGATGGGTCTCGAAACTACCATTCATCCGTTTTCCTCGCACCCGGCCTGGCTTGAAATGAGTTCGCTCAATCCGGCGCAGCGCGTGACACGACTTCGCCAGAGTGTGGAACTCAGGCGCCAGCTGGTGGAGGAACGTCCGGCGGACGAACACACCAAACGCATCGCCGATGCATTTGGTCGCATCTATGTTGTCGACGATAACTACGATTACGAACCCGATCCATCCCTCAGTATCGGCGCACGCGCGAAGACCACGGGTACTAGCCCATGGGCGCTGGCGCTCGATGCAATGATGGCGTGCGAGGGTAAACAGTTGCTGGTTGAAACGTTCGAGAACTATACCGAAGGCAACCTCGATAACATCCGCGAAATGCTCGTGGACGAGGCCACAGTCATGGGCATCGCGGATGGCGGCGCCCACGTCTGCACCGTTTGCGATGCCAGCTCTCCCACTTTTCTGCTTACGCATTGGGCCCGCGATCGTAAACGCGGCGAGCAACTACCGCTGGAATTCCTGATCCGCAAGCAGACCCGGGATTGTGCGCTGGCTTACGGACTGAAGGATCGCGGCGTGCTGGCCGCGGGCTACCGGGCCGATCTAAACATCATCGATTTCGCGAGATTGGGCATGCGCAAGCATGAAGTCGTCTACGATCTGCCGGCAGGCGGGCGCAGGCTGATGCAACGCGCAGACGGTTACCGCCATACTTTTGTCGCCGGAGTCGAAACGCTGTGCGACGATCAGCACACCGGGGCCATGCCCGGAAAACTGGTGCGCTGAGCAGGCCATGAGCAAGATTTTCCGGGTGGAGTACCCAATCCGCTTTTCGCATTGCGATCCCGCCGGACAAGTTTTCTTTCCGCGCTTCTTCGATATGCTGCACGATGCGATGGAAGACTGGTTCAACACCGGGTTGCAGGAGCGCTTTTCCGATTTGCTGATGAACCAGAAGCTCGGTACCCCAACCGTGGGAACGCAGTGTGACTTCATCAGCCCCGCGCGCTTTGGCGACACGCTGACCATCGAACTGTCAATCCTGCGGCTTGGCAACAGTTCCATTGAACTGGCGTTCAATGCGAGCATCGACGGGCGTGCCTGTCTGAAATGCCGTCATACCATCTGCATGTTCTCCAAGGATACCGCCAAAGCCGTGCCGATTCCGGAAGCGCTGCGCAATCGCATGCAGGATTTTGTCGTGCCGGCTAAGTAGCCCGGGAACTCGCCGTTCGGCCTTCTGCCTAAGCTGCAAGATTGACAAGAGAGGCTGCCATGAGTCGAGATATTCTCAAACTGACTTTGCTGACTTTATTCCTGGCGCTGGTGCTGGCCGGTGCGCCGATGTCTTTCGCGGCCGATGCCGGCAAAACGACCGGTGCGGATGTCGGAAGAAAGATGGATGAGACGGCGGAGACCATCAAGAATTATTCCGTGGAACAGCGGGACGAGGCTTTGAAGAATGCCAAAAATCTGCTGGCGGAAGCCGATGGCCGTATCGAGCAATTGGAAAACGACATGAGCAAGAACTGGGACGAGATGAACGCGTCCGCACGCAAACATGCACGGGACACCATGCGCACATTGCGGCGGCAACGCCAGGACCTGTCGCAGAGCTATGGCGAGCTAAAGCGAAGTTCAGCGAATGCCTGGGATGAAGTCAAAGGCGGTTTCGCCCGCAGTTACGACGCGTTGCATGACTCCTTTGCGAAGGCGGCGAAGGAATTCTAGATCGAGCATGAGGCGGTGCCTTAAAGCCCGGTCCTCCGGGCTTTTTTGTTGCCTGTCGCTTCCCGCCACGCAATCTGGTTCGTGGTAATATACGTGCATATGCACGTTTATCAGGAATGCTTTGCATGAACAACATCGCCATGGCGACCCGCAAGCCAGAACTCTCTTCAGGCGCGGGCAGCGAATGGTCAGTAGCTTGCACCGGGGCCAGGCTGCGCAGGTTGACCCGGCGCGTCACCGCCCACTATGAACACCACTTGCGGCCGGCCGGCCTAAAGCTGTCCCAATATTCCTTGCTGGTGCACTTGTCCGAGAAGCCGGAATCTTTGAGCACGCTGGCTGACCGCATGGAGATCGACAGGACGACGTTATCTCGAAACCTGCAGCCGCTGCTTTCCCGAGGTCTGGTCGACGAGACCTCTGGCAGCGATGGCCGTCAACGATTGTTTGTGCTGAGTGCTAACGGAGCTCGCTTGCGTGCGTCCGCGCGCAAGCAGTGGCGCCAGGCCCAACTCGCGTTGGAAAAACATCTGGGCAGTGATTTTGTTGCAAATCTCCATACCCAGCTTGAACAGGCATTGTTGCGCTTGAAACCCGCACTCCCGGAGGAGAACTGAACATGGCGCGAAGCAGCGAAGCGCATTCCTATTGGTTCATCGTCCTGCTGGCCGCGGCGCTACTGATGGTTACCATGGGCTCCCGGCAATCTCAGGGATTGTTCCTGTCTCCGCTCAATACGTCCACCGGGTTGGGCATCGCGACCATCAGCCTGGCCATGGCCATTGGGCAGTTCGTTTGGGGCGCCGTGCAACCCATTGCGGGAGCAATCGCCGACCGCTATGGTCCTGGACGAGTGCTTGCGGGTGGCATACTCCTGCTGGCGCTGGGTTCCGCGCTCGTACCGTTCATGACGAGTTCGGCAGGCCTGATTTTTTCGCTCGGCGTCCTGGTGGCAGCGGGCTCCGGAGCGGGCAGCTTCTCCGTCCTGATCGGCTCAGCGTCGCGTCATTTGCCCGCTGAAAAGCGCGGGATGGCGGCTGGTATCATTAACGCCGGCGGTTCCTTCGGGCAGTTCGTATTCGCGCCGATAACGCAAAAACTAATCAGTGCGCTGGGCTGGATGGGTGCCATGTGGTCGATTGCCGCAATCGCATTGGCCGCGCTTCCGATCACGCGATCACTGCGCGGCAAACCCGCCAGCGCAACGGAACAAGCCAGATCTATAGCCTCTAATCCTTCGGATAAGGGCATGCGCGTTGCGCTGCGCGAAGCGCTGAAGGACCGCAGCTATCTTCTTCTGCACGCCGGTTTCTTCACTTGCGGATTCCATATTGCCTTCCTGGTCACGCATCTGCCGGGAGAAGTGCAGTTATGCGGACTGCCCGCACAAGTGGCCAGCTGGTCGCTTGGCATCATCGGCTTGTCGAATATCGCTGGCAGCCTGCTTGCCGGATTCGGGACCCAGCGCTACCGCAGCAAATATATTTTGTTCTGGA
>DATMZQ010000315.1:0-3475 GCA_035573615.1 Burkholderiales bacterium
GGAAGTCGACCTCGCGCATCAAGTCATCGACATCAGCGTAGGTCGCAGAAACGTCGCCTGGCTGCATCGGTAGCAACTCGCGCTTCGCTTTTTTTCCGATTGCTTCCTCAAGGAGACGTACAACTTCGAGGAGCTCCACAGACTTGTTATTCCCGATGTTATAGATGCGCCACGGCGCACTGCTCGAACCGGGGTCTGGCAATTTTCCTGAAAATTTTGAATCTCCTGCGGGTGGTTTTTTGACCAGGCGCACGACTGACTCCATCACATCGTCAACATACGTGAAGTCACGCCGCATGTTACCGTTATTGAACAGCGCAATGGGTTCGCCCGCGAAAATTGACTTGGCGAAAATCCACATCGCCATGTCCGGGCGGCCCCACGGCCCGTACACCGTGAAAAATCGCAATCCCGTCATCGGAATCCTGAACAGATGCGCATAAGCATGCGACATCAGTTCGTTTGCCTTTTTCGTCGCAGCGTAAAGACTTAAAGGATGATCGACGTTGTCGTGTACGGAGAACGGCAATTTCGTATTGGAGCCGTAAACTGATGAAGATGATGCATACAACAAATGTCGGCAGCCGCTATGACGGCAGCCCTCGAGAATGGTTACAAATCCCGAAAGGTTGGCATCGACATACGCGAAAGGGTCGACCAGCGAGTGCCGGACGCCGGCCTGCGCTGCAAGATGTATAACGTAAGGAAAGCGGAACTCCTTGAACAAGTTCGTCATCCCGCCGCGGTCAGCAAGGTCCAATTTCACGAACCGAAGCCGACTCGACTTCGCAAGCTCCGCACGCCGCGCCTCCTTCAGAACCGGGTCATAGTAAGTGTTCATGTTGTCGAGGCCGATAACATCGTGGCCGTCACGCAAGAGACGTCGCGCAACGTGAAATCCAATAAAACCTGCAGCGCCTGTCACCAGAATCGGGCCATCAGCCATCTACCGCATTCCGTTTCTGTTTAATTCCTGACCCGCCATATGAATTTCTTCAGACTACATCGCGCGGTCGAGTTTGCCTCGTGGCCAAACCGCGATCTTCGCTGAAAATCGACGTTTGGGATCCAACGCGTCTGTTTAGCTGTTTCGTGGACCTGCCCGCAATAATTCTCGACCTCAATCTTGCCGCCTCTGCCGGGACAGGTCCGGATTGTACTTTTGGCCTCCTGCAGCGTTTGATAACTTGGCAATACCGTGACAATGTCAGAAAATATTGGTGCCTAACTTGAGTATAGCCAATGCAACGATTGAGAAATCGAGCCGGCGCTGTAATCCGAAGGACCCTCAGATATGTGCCATTCTGGCTTCGCTTTCGGCGAGTCCAGCATGGATACGAGCTCCGCAACTGGTATCGTCGCATCGCCTTTGGGCGGGTCTTTTAGTTTGTGCGCGCACTCGAATTAAATGACGTTTCGGCTAGCGTGTCCCGCAGCGGATCCGGCCGACAGGACGTACCAGCGCTGACGGGCCTGCGCTTCGTTGCAGCCTTCTCCGTACTTATCGGACACGGTTTTTCATGGATCCTGCAGAACCATGAGACACCGGGCGGCGTCGTTTTTTGGGTCAGCCAAATCGCCGGACTTGGCATGACACTTTTTTTCGTCCTTAGCGGCTTTGTGATCCATTACAACTACGGAAACCTGGTGAGCAAGGGTTTGCGCGGGACAGCGGCCTTTTTCTGGGCGCGGTTCGCGCGCCTCTATCCGCTTTTTCTGCTGATGATGCTGGTGTACGTGATCCTCAGCAGCAGGACTCTCGATCTGCTGAATGGTCACCCGGAGAGATTCGGCAGCATTCTGCGTGCGCTTCCCTATTTCGTGTTTTCGATCCACAGCTGGGTTTACACCCTGATTGACGGAAATCCCCTCATCAGCGCCATCGGCGGTGGCTCGCCGATCACGTGGTCGATCAGCACAGAGTGGTTCTTTTATCTGGCCTATCCGCTGATTGCGTGGCTGATCCTGCGGGCCCGCACTCCGAGACTCGCAATCGTGCTTGCCCTGCTCTGGTGCGCTCTCTGGATTGCTGTGACGAGCGGCCTCTATGACCGGTCTGCTCCAATTGATGCGTGGGCCGTCCAGTATTTCGGGCCCGATGCCGGAAGTGAGGAGCATTCCCAGGAGTCATTCGTACGATGGCTATTCTACTTTTCGCCCTACGTGCGCATGGGCGAGTTCATGCTTGGGGCATTCATGGCCCAACTTTATATCAACATCGAGAACCGACCGGTTTCCCACCGGGAGAATTTGATCGGCACGGTGGTTTTTTTTGCAGCTGCGGTATCTGTCATTATCATCACTTACCTAAACTACAGCCCGGATGTCGGCACGAATATTTTCCGCAAGATGAATATGAATTTCGCTTTGGCGCCCACTGCAGCGTTGCTGGTTTTTTGCGGTGCCCGCTACAAAAATGCGGGATCGCGGGTGCTGATCTCGCGCCCCATACTTCTCTTGGGTGCGGCGAGCTATTCGATATACCTGGTGCACGATGTCGTCCTGGGGATCGCCGTCAAGTTGACCGGATCGGCCAAGCACGGCTTCGCCTACGACCTGATGAAACTCGTTCTGCTTCTAACAGCGGTTTTGCTGATCTCGCTTGTCCTCTACGCCTATTACGAGGCGCCGGCACGCAAATGGCTCCGAGGACTTTGGGGGAAGCGCCCAGCACCGGCGGCGCTAGCGGGGGCCTCGCCCGCTTCCTGAAAGTACGGGCCGCGGTTTCCGTGCGCGTCGAAAGCAATTCTTTCGAGTTCGGTCGTCGGCAAGTCGAACCGCACCAGCGCCCGGTCCCTACGCTTTTGTGCATTGTTCCGGTCCCGCGACCGCGCACCTAACCCGATCGTACGATGCCGCCCATGTCAGGCAGCAACGCGCCGACTTATCGGCATGAGCCAGCCATGAGGTATTCTTGACTTTCAAAAGACTATCGGGCACGCCCCGCAAGAGATTTCGATCTCTGGACACTTCTGAGATTTTGAGCCCCCGCTTTTGGCGCTCGAATATCCGGATTGCTATGGACTGAGGAAACAAGAATGGGCCGGCTGTTAGAGATTGTGACGCCGCTTCATAAGGCAACAAAGCGGGATTATTTGGCGCGGATGGTGGACGACAAGGTCCACTGCATGATGAAAGCCAAAGAATACGAATACGATTATTGGGACGGCGACCGGCGATATGGTTACGGTGGTTACAAATTCATCGAGGGACGCTGGAGCCCGGTGGCAAAGGCGCTGATCGATATCTACGGCCTCAAGAACGGGTCGAGGGTTCTCGACGTGGGTTGCGGCAAGGCCTTCCTGCTGTACGAAATGAAAAAGATCCTGCCCGACCTGCAGGTCGCCGGTTTTGACATTTCCAGACATGGTCTTTCGGAAGCCCGCGACAATATCAAACCCTATCTGTTCCGCTATCGCGCACAGGACCGGTATCCCTTCGGCGATCAACATTTCGATCTGGTGATCTCGCTCGG
>DATMZQ010000316.1:0-2817 GCA_035573615.1 Burkholderiales bacterium
CGAGCCGAAATTATTTATCGGCGGTGAAGAAGCATTGCTGGCGCTCGATCTTGCGACCCGTGGCTGGTCGATGATCTATAGCGATGCGTTAACCGTTCATCACTACCCATCGCCCAATCGGGATGCGGTCGCACGCAGGCGGCTGCTGACGCGAAATGCGCTTTGGGTCGCATGGCTGCGTCGGCACCCAATGACCGTGTTGCGTCACACGCTAAGCGCATTGCGCAACAGCGCGCGGGATCCTGATGCGCTTATCGGCTGTATCGACGCCTTGAGAGCACTGCGCTGGGTCATACGGCACCGACGCATGGTACCGGCGCATGTCGAGGCGTCGTGGCAATTGATCGAACGTTGGTTGGATCAGAACGCTGGCAGCAATGCGGCCCTGCCGGTCTCGACGGGCAAGCGATAAACCGCGTCGGGCACTTCAGCGTTTCGATTCATGCTGCGCGATGCCAGTTGGCATTGCATTGTCCCGCCGCCGGCCGGTATGCGGCCCGAGCATGGCTGCAACGACGGCAAGCAATTCGATCGGGTCCACCGGTTTGCCGAGATGCATTTGAAACCCCGCGAGCAGCGCTCGTGTTCGATCCTGCGGATGCGCGAATCCGGTGAGCGCGAGAGCCGGCATCCGGTCCACCAGGGCGATGCCTTGACCGGCTTCAATGGATCTTATCCTGCTAATGACGCTGTAGCCGTCCATGTCCGGCAAACCGATATCGCATATCAGCAAGTCGGGCCACTGCTCATGCGGGTGCGAATTGAACCAGTCGACGGCCTGCATGCCGGTCGAATTGTCCTGAACGACCGCGCCACGCGTCACCAGCAAGGAGGCAAGCAACTGGCGAGCGTCGTCCTGGTCCTCCACCAATGCGATGCGTGCATCACGCAAGTCCGCGGCGCCGGCAGGAAAATCAAGGCGCGCGGACATGGACCGGGCCGGTCGCTCAGCCACGGATAGCGCGCGCGGCGGCAGATCGACTGTATAAACGGTCCCGCTCGCAGTGGGCTCCAACGTCAGGCGGCCGCCAAATTGCTGAGCCAGGTTGCGCAATTCAAGCAGGTCGAGCGACTGCTCGGATTCCTGCGGCGACAGCGCGGCCCGTCCGCCCGCTTCGCCGATTTTCAGTTGTACCCACGGCCCAACGCGCTGCACGAGTACTTCGACGCGGCCTCCCGGCGCCGCGGTTCTGATCGCATTGCTGCACAGATCCCAGACCATCTGCTGCAGTTTGGCCGGATCTCCGGTTACCTGCGCCGACTGCGAGTCGATCATGGTGAACAGGCTGATGGTGCGGCTGTCGATGTCGGGTCTCAATGCATCGATCACTGCGGCAACGACGTGCGCCAGATTGACCGGCTGCATGGCAAGCCTGTCCTGCGCCTGCTGCAATTCCCGCTGCTTCTGCTGCAGCGACCACATTTCCGCGTAGGTGCCTGCTCTCGCCAGCAACTGCTCGTGTGTGCCGCGCTCCACAATGCGTCCTTGCTCGAGCACAAGGATCGTATCCGCGCCAACCACCGTCGACATCCGATGCGCGATGACCAGGGTGGTGCGGTTTCGCGCTATCCGGTCCAGTTCAGCCTGGATGGCGCGCTCGGCAAACGCATCCAGTGCCGACGTGGCTTCATCGAACACCATGATGGGCGGGTTCTTGAGCACTGCACGCGCAATCGCAATACGCTGTTTTTCGCCGCCGGATAATTTCAGCCCGCGCTCCCCGACCACGGTTTGGTATTTTTTCGGAAGACCGCAAATGAGATCATGAATGTGCGCGGCCTTGGCTGCCTGCACAATTTCGTCCATACCGGCTTCGGGACGGCCATAGCCTATGTTGTATGCAATGGTATCGTTGAAAAGACTGGTGTCCTGCGCCACGATGCCGATTGCGCTGCGCAGGCTGTCCTGCGTTATGAGGCGAATGTCCCGGCCATCGACTTCGATGCTGCCCGCGCGCACCTCATAAAGGCGCATGAGCAGTCGCGCGAGCGTCGATTTTCCCGAGCCGCTGCCACCCACCACCGCCACGGTGCGGCCGGGCGGGATGACAAAATCGATATCCCAGAGTATTTGCTGCCCGGGTTCATAGCCAAATTCAACATGATTGAAACAAACCTGGGCCTGTGACACGACTAGTGGCCGCGCGTTCGGGGCGTCTTCGAGTTCCGGTTGCTGCCGAAGCAAACCAAACAGGCTTTCCACATTGACGATTGCGTCGCGCACTTGCCGGAATACAAAACCGAGTGTGTTCAATGGCAGGCAAATCTGTATTACGTAAGCGTTGACGAGCACGAGATCGCCCACGGTCATGGTCCCACGCAGCACTTCCCGCCCCGCCAGTACCATGACCGCGGCGACGCCTACGGCAATGATGCTGCTTTGGCCGATGTGCAATATCGACAAGGCCCGCTGATTGCGCGAACCGGTTTGCACCCAGTCGGCCATGATGCCGCCAAAGCGCCTGACTTCGAGTTCTTCGTTCGCGTAAGACTTCACGGTTTCATAGTTGATGAGACTGTCCACCAGATGGCTGTTGGCGTTGGAGTCCAGTTTATTCAGCGCGCGTTGATAGATTTCCCGTCGTTGTGTGAATTCGACCGTGAAAACCGTATACAGCACGAACGTGCCGGCGATGATGGCGGTAAACCAGTCGTTGTACTGGTAGACCAGGATCGCCATTACGGCAATGATTTCGACCAGCGTAGGGATAATCGTGAACAATCCGACGCTCAGCAGAAAGCCGATGCTCGCAGTGCCGCGCTCAATGTCGCGGCTGAGGCGGCCGGTGCTGTTCATCAGATGAAAGCGCGGGGTGA
>DATMZQ010000317.1:0-3127 GCA_035573615.1 Burkholderiales bacterium
CCTATGATCCCTGGCGCCTTTGTAATCATTTTCTCCACGGGGCGCGGTTAAATGCAACGGCCGGTGCGCAATACCTCGCGAGGGACTTAATTAGCCGGCCGCAAGAGCTTTTTGCGCACGGTATCGTTCTTCAGCTTTTTATCGATATAGGGCGTAATCAGCTTGTGCATGGCGTAGTCAACTTGCCGGTACTCGTCTGCGCATCCATCTGAGCGCGACTCCGGCAGATAACCTCCCTGTACCAGATCCGCGAATAACTCCGGGTCTTTGCCATAAGCCAGGCATAGCAGATTGTAGAAGCGTTGCGCCGGCAAGCCGTGCACGTCCGCAAACTGCTTCATGCCCGGCGTCTTCGCTTGCAACTCTTTGCCATACATGTAGGCCACACCGATTACGGTGCGGCGTGCCGTGTCTTTGTCGAGCTGAAGCAGCAGATAGGACGCGACATGATCCGCAGCATCTTCTTCACGCCCGAGAATCGGCACCTTCAGCATGTTGAAAACGGCGTGGCCGATTTCGTGCAGGAATACTTCGATGGTCGGGCCGACCACCGCGTCCTCTCGCGTAACTCCGGCCGCTGTCGTTTCCTGGGGAGCATTGGTAAGGATGTCGGCCAGATATTCATAGCAAGCGGTCACCGAATGATCCGATTCCTCGTACCATGCATTCGCGTCGCCGTCGCAGCCTTCCGTCTTCAGCAACAGCCGACCCGGCAGGCGCAGCGGCTTGAGGTAGTCGCGCATGCGTTCCAGCACGCGGCGCTCCTGCACCAATTCGTAAATCGGCTGGTGCTCCGGGTTCGTCGGGGGCATGTAGGCGATCTTGATTTGGCCAGCTTTCAGGACTGTTGGTGCTGCTGCAAGCGCCGGACGGCCCAGCGACACACTACTGATCAAAAGGATAAGCACTGATATGGCGGCGGCAATGACGCTATTCATCGTTTGCTCGCGCTCCCGTGGGGCAAAAAATGTCATCGAAAGTGACCCTGTGGTGGGATATCAGTCAATCACCTGTCTTCAACCTAGTGTGCGTAATTGCTGAGCTTGACTAAATAGTTTCGCAATAGTAAACGAAACTAGTAATACTCGGTCTGAAAGCCCGAGTCGCCGGACCATGCGTGCGGCGCCGGAACTATTTCAACCGGCCAAGGGAGTAAGGTAACCTGCGCCCGTCGACTCGATGATGTTGCATCTTACAGTCCAGTCATTTCATGAGGAAATCACCATGCACACGTACCGGATATTCATCATTGTTGCCGGGCTGATGGCGTGCGCGCCGCTGGCCCAGGCCGAAGACGAGGCAGCGGCTGGTCGCAATCCCGCTCTCAACGACAAATGGTTTTTTGAGCTCGGCGGTTACTTCCCAACAACGGGCACAACTGCGCAACTGGACTCGTCCACTGCGGGCGTAGGGACCATCGTCGACTTTCACAACATGCTGGGCATGGATGAACGCGCGCAGGCGGCAAACTTGGCAGCCCGGTGGAGATTCACCGAGCGCTGGCGGCTGGAGGCATCCTATTTCGAAACTCGCCGCGAGGGCAATCGGACGACTAATCAGGACATTCAATGGGGCGACAAATTTTTTCCGGCCGGCTCGCAGCTGAACTCCAGTATCGACCTCAATGATGCGCGGGTTTCAGTTGGCTACTCATTGTACAAAACCAGCGACAAGGAACTTGGCATCGGTTTCGGGGTGCATGTCATGGGATACGACGCGAGAATTTCCAACCAAGTGCTGGGCTCAGAATCCAAAAGAGTCACTGCGCCGCTTCCGGTAATTACTTTTTATGGTGGATTTTCAATGGACGACAAGTGGTCGATCGCCGCGCGCCTGGACCGTTTTTCACTTACCTACAACCAGTACAGCGGAAGCATCACTGCGATGGGCCTTGAGTTGCTTTACCAGCCGTTCCGCCATGTCGGATTCGGGCTCGGCTATCAAAGCCTGTTCATTGATTTCGAAGCGACGCGCGGTGATTTTATCGGCAAGATAAACCAGACTATGCAGGGCCCGACGGCTTTCCTCAATGCCAGCTTTTGATGTTCGCGAATGCGAACTTGCCATGCAGTCGGCAGGTGCGCCGCACGTGTAATTAATAGATCCATTGCAGCCGCGTCAGCACGGCGTCCGTGTTGCCGGTCGTGCCGAAACGATCGAGCCAGGTGTGGCCCCAACCAATTCCGGCTTTTGCGCGCCGCGTGGCCCACCAGTTGATGCCAAGATAAGTCTTGTAGAATTTTCCACCGCTGACCGACCCACTGTCCAGATCCTCGCTTGAAAAGCGGGCGACGAGTTCCGGCGCACCCCAGCGCTGGGTCGGCATGACGCGGCGTGCGTAGCCCACCGTGCGGTCGTAGGGCCGCGTCTCGCCGGTAAGGATCCAGCTCGCGGTGACATAGTAGCCCTGGAATTGCGGGTTGCCGGTCGAAGGTGAATTCACCCAGGCGCGGTTGTATTCGGCGAGCACGGAGTAGGGCCCTTGGTTCCAGAGTGCTTCCAGTCCAACGTGCCACGCGTGGTCCGCGGGCAGCTCGCCCGTATCAACGTAGTAGCTCGATACATTGGACTCCGGCCTGCCTCGGTAACGCAGCGTGTTGTTGTCAGCCCCGACGTAGCGGCCCGTCAGGCCGAGATGCAGGAAACGCGTCCCCTGATTCTCATCCCACACCAGTCCGGTCAAGCGCCCCGTGACATCCGTACCGGCGTCCCCGAAATCTTCGCTTTTTGCCCACCAATCATTGAAGGCGCCGGCAGAAATGGTCATGCGCTGATCCTCCCCAATGATATGCGTTATTTTTGCTCCGATATTGCGCGAGACGAAGAAAGGATTCAGCACGCGTTCGGACTGCGGAAGGTTCGCCGAATCGGCGACCATTTCGTAGGCGAACGTTTCCTTCGTTTTGCCAACCGTAAGTTTGGTCGCCGGACCCCCGATCGGGAAAGTGAATGCCAGATCCATGAGTTCCCAGTTTTGATTCGGGTCGCGATCCAGGCCGTTGTATTCCGCGGCCAGCAGATAGCTGACCTGGTAATCCGTCCCCATGCGCCCCAGCAAGACCAGACGAAAAGCGCGGAACTCGGCCTGATTCTCCTGCCGTCCGACTTGCGCCAGGCTATTGGCGTC
>DATMZQ010000318.1:0-4451 GCA_035573615.1 Burkholderiales bacterium
GAATACCTCGGCCGGATAAGCATTGAACCAGAGGAAGGCAAGCCCGGCGCCTGCAATGGCAGCGCATACAACCGTAAGTTCTCCCGCACCCGGAATAAGCGGGAAACCCAAATATCGCGAATAAATGGCGTTTCCAGCGACGTAAGCGAAAACACCAAGCGCACTGCCGACCATGACTGTTGGCAGGATGGCAAGCCCGTCAAGTCCATCGGTCAAATTGACCGCGTTGCTGGTACCGACGATGACGAAATAGCTCATGACGACGAAGCCGACGATTCCAAGCGGATACGCCACTTGCTTGAAGAATGGAACGATAAGTTCCGTCTGCGCCGGAAGCGTCGCGGAAGTGGCAAGATAGATGGCGGCGGCCAGTCCGATGGCAGACTGCCAGAGAAATTTTGTGCGCGCCGAAATGCCTTTTGGATTGCGGTGCACGACCTTTCTGTAGTCGTCTATCCAGCCAATGATTCCGAAACCCAACGTGACGGCGAGAACAACCCATACGTAGCGGTTGCGAAGGTCTGCCCACAGTAAAGCGGTCACAGCAATCGAAATCAGAATCAGCGCACCACCCATGGTCGGCGTACCAGCCTTTGTAAGATGGCTTTTTGGTCCATCGTCGCGCACTGACTGGCCGATTTTGTACGCCATCAGCTTGCGAATCATGAGCGGTCCGACGATGAAGGAAATAAGAAGCGCGGTCAGAGTCGCAAGTACCGCGCGCAACGTAATGTAGTTGAATACGTTGAAGGCTCGAATGTGAGCGTCCTCTGCAAGCCATTGCGTCAGGGCAAGCAGCATCAGGCAGTACCCTCTACGGGCGAGTTTCCGTTGATCACTCCCAACGACTCGACAACGCGTTCCATGCGCATGAACCGCGAACCTTTGACCAGCACGACAGAGCGTTGATCGATTCGCTCGGACAGTGCGCCAACCAGTTCATCAATACTTGAAAAATGTCTTGCTCCCTTGCCAAAACGGCGCACTGCGGCGGCACTCATTGTCCCCAGCGCATAGAGCTCCTGTATGCCGGATCGTTGGGCAAATTCGCCAATCGATGCATGCATGGCTTCGGCTTCGGTCCCAAGCTCACCCATGTCTCCCATGACGAACACTTTGTGCCCCGGACAAGCTGCCAAAACGGCAATCGCTGCCTGCATGGATTCGCAATTCGCGTTGTATGTGTCGTCGATTACCATTGCGCCGGAAGCGTGACGTTTACGTTGAAGCCGGCCTTTTACACCTGAATATTGAGCAAGCCCGGCAACCATCGCAGTCGAAGCTATTCCAAGCGCATAGGCGCACGCGACCGCTGCCAACGCATTCTTGATGTTATGCAGCCCCGGGACTCCAAGGCTCGCGACAAATTCTTCTTCGGGAGTTCGGAACGTCACCAGACTGGCAAACAGGCCTAATTCATAACGCGCCGTAACGGTCGCCCGGTTTGCGAGACTAAATGCCATGACGCGATAGCCCTGCAGCCGACTGCGCCAGTAGCCTGCAAATCGGTCATCGCCGTTTAGTATTGCAATGCCGTCCTTGGCTAGCCCATCGAATATTTCGCCTTTTGCACGTGCGATAGCATCCAGCGAACCAACCTCACCGATATGAGCGGTGCCTGCATTGTTGATTAGAGCGATGGTGGGTTTCGCCAAAGAAGAGAGGTAAGCAATTTCCCCCAGATGGTTCATACCCATTTCGACCACGGCATATCGTTGTTCGGGTCTGAGGCGCAGCAAGGTGAGTGGCATGCCAATGTCGTTATTAAGATTGCCCACTGTCGCGAGAACTCCCGAATCACCAGCTACCTGACGCAGCATCTGGGCGAGCATCTCTTTCACCGTTGTTTTGCCATTGCTGCCGGTAATTGCGACAAGCGGCGATGAAAAACGAGCCCGCCAGAACGCGGCTAATATCCCAAGTGCCAGACGAGTGTCTTTCACTTCGATGACGGACGCATTTGACGCAATGGCACTGGCGCCAGGCTGAACCATAACCCCGACTGCACCGTCTGCCAGAGCTTGGTTTGCGAAATCCCGTCCATCGAATTTTTCGCCCCGTATGCCGACGAACAGATCACCCGCCCGCACGTTACGGCTATCCGTAGTCACCCTCTCGAACTTGGCATTGTTGCCCTGGAGAGGTGCGCCAACGGCCTGCGCCGCAGTCAAAAGATCAAGCATCGGCAGCGTTCGTCCCGATCAATCGGCGCAGCCATTCTCTTGCCACCTGAACATCATTGAAGGGCAATCTCTGCATGCCAATTTCCTGATAAGTCTCATGACCCTTACCGGCAATAAGCACGACATCGTCTGCAACAGCGGAGCGCAGGGCCTGGAATATCGCGCTCGACCTGTCCACTTCGATAGCGAAATTAGGGTGTGCGTCCGCAACGATATCTTCGATAATCGTGTACGGATCTTCGCCCCGCGGATTATCACTGGTCACAATGACGTGATCTGCCAAACGCGTCGCAATCTCACCCATCAATGGCCGCTTGCCCGGATCACGGTCGCCACCGCAACCAAATACGCAATGCAATTTCGCGCCTGGGACAAGCAGCATTTTCAATGCGCGTAACGCCTTTTCCAGTGCATCCGGAGAATGTGCATAATCAATAACCACCAAAGGTGCGTTCGGCAGCCTGACCATTTGCATGCGTCCAGCGACTGGCTCTACCAGCGCCAGTGCGTCGATAGCATCATGGAGCGGGACATCGGCCGTCATCAATACGCCAAGGACCCCAAGCAAATTGGCCGCATTGAATTCTCCAATCAAGCGGCTTTTTAACTGCGCCGGACCCCAAGGGGTCGAAATTTCAAGATTTAGGCCTCGTGTGGACAAGTCAAGCCGGTGTCCCGCAATCTCGCCTCTACCGAAACCGTATCCGAGGACGCTAATGCGGGAGCGGTCGATGGATCGTGCGAGTTCCCGTCCGAAGTCATCGTCCATATTTACTACGGCGTGCGTCAGCCAGGGCCAATCGAAAAGCTTTGCCTTCGCCCTAGCGTACTCGTCCATAGTTTTGTGATAGTCGAGATGGTCTCGGGAAAGGTTGGTGAAAAGTGCAACGTCAAACTCCGTACCATTGACACGACCTTGGTTGATGCCGTGAGAAGAGACCTCCATTGCACAGCCTGTGGCTCCGCCGGCCCGCAACGCCGCCAGAGTAGATTGCAACGCCAAAGCGTCGGGTGTGGTATTGACGGTGTCGCGCAATTCGCCCAGGAAGCCGCTGCCCAGCGTCCCGATCACCGCCGTCTTGCGCCCCAAGTGAGTAAGCGACTGCGCGAGCCAATGGGAGCACGATGTTTTTCCATTGGTACCGGTAACGCCCGCTAGCCACATGTTGCGCGAAGGGTGCCCGAAAAAGCGGCTGGCGATTTCACCCGCGTGCAAGCGCAAATTTTCGACGCCCAGGTTTGGCACGTGCCAGTCCGCATTCCACTGAAATCCGCTGTATTCCCACAGCACTGCACTAGCACCGGCGGCTATTGCTTGCACAATGTACGCTCGTCCGTCGTTGTGCGACCCCGGATACGCCAGAAAAAGATCGTTTGGCTGGACTTTGCGGCTGTCTGTTGCAAGGCCGCCAAAGCGCACACCCAGAGCATCAATTGCACACAAGCTGAATGCGGCGTGCTGAACAGAGCGAGTCCTTCCGTTCATACTTCCTCTCTAACCACATACTTGCGGTCGGGAAGTATGACGTTGTTAAGCGGAGCGTCTGGCTCAATACCCAATAGCCGCAAGGCGCCCGCCATTACAGTACTGAAAACAGGAGCGGCAACTTCGCCGCCGTAGTAAGACTGTCCATTGGGCTCATCAAGCATGACGGCGATTACTATCCGCGGATGGGACGCGGGGGCAAACCCAACAAACGACGAGATATAGCGATCACTCGCGTACGTGGCTCCAATAAGTTTGTGCGCAGTCCCGGTCTTGCCCGCAACACGAAACCCCGCGACTTGAGCCCGTACGGCCGTTCCTCCTGGCTGCGTTACCAACTCAAGCATCTTGCGTACTGACAATGCCGTGCGCGCCGAGATCACCGATTTTCCTTTGACAGGCTGATCACGTCGTACGAGCGTCAACGGTTTCAATTCCCCGTCCGTGGCAAATACCGAATAAGCGCGCGCCAGCTGTAACAGGCTGACCGAAATCCCGTGTCCGTATGACATGGTTGCCTGCTCGATAGGTTTCCAGGTCTGGTACGCACGCAGCCGTCCCGATGCTTCTCCAGGGAAGCCCACTCTGGTTTGGGTACCAAAACCGACGTCGGAAAGAATGGCCCACAGTTTCTGTGGCGTAAGTGCCAGCGCCATCTTCGCGGAGCCGACGTTCGAGGATTTTTGAATCACCTGCGCTACCGTGAGCAAACCTTCCGGATGCGCGTCGTGAATAGTGCGACTACCAATTGCATAATGGCCACCACCTGTATCAATCATGCT
>DATMZQ010000319.1:0-5360 GCA_035573615.1 Burkholderiales bacterium
CGGTGCGAGTCACTCCGGCGCTGTCGAGCGGCATTGCCATTGCGGGCGCAATCGTCAACCCGGCCCTTGGCATCGCTGCACTGATTGCACAGAAGGCCCTGAAGGATCCATTCAGCAAATTGGCCTCGTTCGACTATACGATCAGCGGAACCTGGGGCGACCCGGTCGTCGCTCGCGTCGTGCGCGTCATTCCGCAGGTGGAAAAGGAAGGTCGCTAGAGCTTCGGCGCCGGCGGGAGGTTACAATCCATGCTCGCTACAGGTACACGCAAGGCTTCGTAACTGCATGGTCACTACCACCCTGAAATCCGGCTTCGGGCGCGCAAAGCAACGTAGCGCGCGCGCCCATGCCACGCCAGTCACCGCGGTCGTGAAAGGACAGGCCAAGGCAACCGCATTCCGCATGGCCGGTGTGCAAATGGCCTCGGGCCCGAACGTCGCGGCCAATTTGAACGAAGCCGGCCGGCTCATCGAGATAGCCGCGAAGCAGGGGGCGAGGCTGATTGCGCTGCCAGAATATTTTGCCATCATGGGCATGCGACCCGCCGACAAGGTCAAATTCCGGGAAAAAGACGGTGACGGTCCGATCCAGCGCTTCCTCGCCGATACGGCGAGGAAACTGGGCATCTGGCTGGTCGGTTGTTCGGTACCGATGGCCGCGCCATCTGAGGGCAAGATTTATAACTCCTGCCAGCTTTACAACGACAGCGGCAAACTGGTTGCGCGTTACGACAAGATTCATTTGTTCAACCTTGATCTCGGCAATGAACGCTTCGCCGAAGAGGGCACGCTGGAGGCCGGTAATCAGGTCAAGGTCGTCGATTCACCGTTTGGGCGCATCGGATTGTCGGTTTGCTATGACTTGCGTTTCCCCGAACTGTACCGGGCCATGGGAGATGTCGAAATTATCATAGTGCCGGCCGCCTTTACCGAAACCACGGGCCGCGCTCACTGGGAGCCTCTGGTGCGAGCGCGCGCGATTGAGAATCTTGCGTACGTGCTGGCACCAGCGCAGGGCGGGTATCACTTGAGCGGGCGCGAAACGCATGGCGATTCCATGGTGGTGGACCCGTGGGGCACCGTGCTCGATAGATTACCCCGGGGATCCGGCGTCGTCGTGGCTTCTGTCAATCCGGCTTATCAAGCAAGCCTGCGCAAGAGCCTGCCCGCACTGACGCACAGGGTGATCCATAAAATCTGAAATGCCGAGGTTGACCCTCGCGCACGACTGGTAAAAGAAAATTTGGTCCCAACATACACCGGGCATGGCCAGCGCGCCGTTACGGTAATCAGTACAGAATACAAGGAGAAGCATGCCAAACGATCCCTCCAATAGCCACGAACTGCTATTCGCTACCGCGGATCGCACCTTGTTAACCCCTTACGGTCTCGATGTGGCGGGTCTTGATCGTGTATTCGGACAAATCATGACCCACAAAGTCGATTACGCGGATCTGTACTTCCAGTATTCGCGTTCCGAAGGCTGGAGCCTGGAAGAAGGCATGGTGAAGTCCGGCAGTTTCAACATTGACCAGGGGGTGGGCGTACGTGCCGTCAGCGGCGAAAAAACCGCCTTCGCGTACTCCGACGATATCAGCCTCCCAGCGCTGGAATCTGCCGCACAGGCTACGCGTGCGATAGCGAGCCGCGGCGAGCAGGGTGCCACGCAGGTAGTGAGTCGCACGCGGGGTCGCGAGCTCTATCTGCCTCAGGATCCGGTAGCCAGCCTGGCCGATGCAGAAAAAGTTCGCCTGCTGGAAAAACTGGAACGATACGCGCGTGCTATCGACCCGCGGGTTTCGCAAGTCATGGCTTCGCTGGCCGGGGAATATGAGGTCGTGCTGATTGCGCGTTGCGACGGCATGATGGCAGCCGACGTGCGGCCGCTGGTCAGGGTGTCGGTGCAAGTCATTGTCGAACAGCATGGCCGCCGCGAACAGGGCAATGCGGGTGGCGGCGGGCGTTTTGATTACGCTTACTTTACCGATGAAGTGCTGTCCGACTATGCGGCGAAGGCCGTGCATCAGGCGGTGACAAATCTGTCGGCGCGGCCTGCGCCGGCCGGCACCATGACGGTGGTGCTGGGGCCTGGCTGGCCCGGTATCCTGTTGCACGAGGCCATAGGCCACGGCCTGGAAGGCGATTTCAACCGTAAAGGCAGCTCCGCATTTTCCGGCCGCATCGGACAGCGCGTCGCCGCGCCAGGCGTGACGGTGGTCGACGACGGTACTATTTCGAAACGCCGCGGATCACTGAACGTGGATGATGAAGGGAATCCGACGCAGCGCAGCGTTTTGATCGAGGACGGCATCTTGCGTGGTTACATCCAGGACACGCTGAACGCGCGCTTGATGAGCATGACACCCACCGGCAATGGGCGGCGTGAGTCGTACGCGCACGTGCCGATGCCACGCATGACCAACACGTACATGCTGAACGGCGACAAGGATCCCGCCGAAATTATCGCTGGCGTAAAAAGCGGCCTGTATGCCGCAAACTTCGGCGGCGGACAGGTCGATATTGTCAGCGGCAAATTCGTATTTTCAGCGGCCGAGGCTTATATGATCCAGGATGGCGAGATTACGCATCCGGTGAAGGGCGCCACCCTGATCGGCAACGGGCCCGATGCGCTGACACATGTGTCCATGATTGGCAACGACATGAAGCTCGATTCGGGCGTTGGCACGTGTGGCAAGGAGGGTCAGAGCGTGCCCGTTGGCGTAGGCCAACCGACCTTGCGCATCGACGGATTGACGGTTGGTGGCACAGCCTGAAAGCCACCTGCCCGATAAAGAAAACGCTGGCATGACGACAGCCACATGATTCTGATCCTTTCTGAAAATACTGATCCGCAAACCCCCGAATACCTGCAGTTAATGGAATCGCTGGGGAGATTGCCGAACATCCAACCGCGCGTGCACCGCATCCAGGGCACGGAGCGCGCGTTGACCGAGGTCTATCTACTGGGCGACACCAAGGCCTTATCGATCGAAGACATGAAGAGCCTGCCGTGCGTTGAACGGGTGATTCGTGTCTCCGAAGAGTTTCGCGTGCTCGGGCGCCACAAGGGCGACGATCGGCAGACGCATTTTGATTATCAAGGCCTGCGCTTCGGACAGGACACGCTGCACCTGTTCGCAGGACTGTGTGCAGTGGATACGCGCGAGCATGTCGATATCATGATGCGTGCGCTGAAGGAAAATGGCCAGCAGTGCACCCGCATGGGGGCTTACAAGCCGCGCACCAGTCCGTATGCTTTCCAGGGCCATGGAAAAAACTGTTTGCCGTACGTTTTTGAACTGGCCGGAAAGCACGGCATCCGCGTCATCGCCATGGAGGTCACCCATGAATCGCATGTCGCGGAAATTCGTCAGGCGCTGCACGACACAGGCCATCCAACGGGCGTCATGCTGCAGATCGGCACGCGCAACACGCAAAATTTCGAGTTGCTGAAGATCGTCGGTCGCCAGAGGGAATTCCCCGTCTTGATCAAGCGTGGTTTCGGCATCACCCTCGACGAGTCATTGAATGCAGCAGAATATCTCGCGAGCGAGGGCAATCACCGCGTCATCTTTGGTTTGCGCGGCATGAAGACAAATCTTGGCGATCCCCATCGAAACTTCGTCGATTTCGCGCACGTTCCCGCGGTGAAGCGTTTGACCCGCATGCCGGTTTGCATCGATCCAAGCCATTCGGTAGGTTCGCGCATGGCGGGCCCCGAAGGTATCCTTGATGTGATGCATGCCACGGCGCAAGGTGTACTCGCCGGCGCAAACATGGTGCTGGTCGACTTTCACCCCAATCCCGCGAAAGCGCTCGTCGATGGCCCGCAGGCGTTGCGTCTGGACGAATTGCCTCACTTCATCGCCGACGTTGCCATTGCGCGCGAAGCCTACCTCAGGCGCGCCGAGCTTGCGCACCGCCAGATGCCAGCCGCGATGCTGAGCTGAACAACGTTCGCAGACCGATGCTTTACCGGTCGCGGCCAGTCCAGCATAATGGGTTGTCATGTCACGTCAACCTTTGGGGCTGCCAGAGTAGCGAGTGCAGCGCCTGGGTCCACCACCAGAGACCAGCCTCATGCAAATGGCCAATCCCGATCTGCAGGTGCCGCAGAACGCGCTGTTGAATACGCTTGAACATCTTGGCGAGGGAACAGTCCTCGCTCAGCAGATATTCGACATGATCGGGCATTCCAGATTCTTTGCCGATTTCACGCGAGAAGACATACAGCGCCTGACCGGTTTCATGCAGGTCTACCGCGCCGAAGCGGCACAGATGATGATCCGTGAAGGCGATATTGATGATTACATGCTCCTGATCATCCAGGGCCGGGTGGAGATCGTGAAGATCGACACCCATGGCCATCTGCAAGCCATGACGACCGTAGGTTCCGGGGCAACGCTCGGTGAGATGTCAATGATCGATGGCGAACCGAGGTTCGCAACTTGCATGGCGATAGAGCCGACCACATTCGCGGCCCTTTCACGCGACAGCATGGTGCAGATCATTCTTGAAGAACCAGGCCTGGGGGCCAAGGTGCTGGTCAAGCTGGTGACACTGCTGTCGCAGCGCCTGCGCCAGACAAGTTCCAGTCTGCTTCAGTACATGGAGCGCTAATCGCCTTGCGGTGCTGGCGTGCCGCCCTGGCGCGCGCGTGTTTTTTCCTCATCGGTGCTGCGATGTCCGCGTACCTCACAGGGCCGGCAGCGGCCCTCAGTGTGGCCGACGACGAAGGCATCGAACTGCACCTGGACCGGCCCGCACAGCGCGTCATCTCGCTGTCACCCCACCTGACTGAAATGATGTACGCCATCGGCGCCGGAGCGCGCCTCGTGGGCACGGTGCGCGGCAGCGATTTTCCTGTTGAAGCGGCGTCGCTTCCACAGATTGGAGACGCGTCCGGGCTCGATTTCGAACGCATTGTCGCTTCACGCGCGGATCTGCTGTTGGCCTGGGGAAGCGGTAACCGCTCCGTCGATATTGCGCGACTGCGTGCGCTTGGCCTGAAGGTGCTGGTGCTGGAGCCGAGGCGCCTGGAAGACATACCCCGGCACCTTTCCGTGCTCGGCGAAGTCACCGGCCTGCGCCAGCAGGCGCTAGCGCCGTCGCGCAACTTCGAAAGTCGGGTTCAGCGACTTCGTCAGCGCTATGCCGGACGTGTCCGCGTGCGGGTGCTGTTTACGATCTGGTACCAGCCGCTGTTTACGATCAACGGCGATCACATCATCAGCAAAGTATTGGACTTGTGTGCGGCGGATAACGTCTTCGCCAGTCTGCCCCGGCTGGCCAGTGAAGTATCCCTTGAGCAGGTATTGCTGCTGGACCCGGACGCCATTGTCGTGGGTTCCGAGGCCGATA
>DATMZQ010000320.1:0-14915 GCA_035573615.1 Burkholderiales bacterium
ACAAAGCACTTTTCACGACGCAATTTGCCCACGGAAAAATTTTTTGCAGACGGTGTTGCAGGCATGATCTGCAACGCCTGCCGCTTGCATGCTGGCATGACAAGGTACAAACATGGCAATTCGCGGATCCACATTCAGGCAAGAAACCGCTCGTTTCTCATTGCTGGCCATGTGCGGTTCATGCGACGGTAGATTCTTTGCGCACGCGATGGTGTCCGTGTATCGCATTTCCAGTTTGATGTTGGCGGGGCTGGTCGGCATAACGGCCTGGGGCACTGCAGAAGCGGCGGCCAGCGGTACTCCTTTACCGCCGTGGCTCCTGTACTGCGACACCGAGCCTTGCATGTCGAGTCCGCCGCTGGTGGTAGCGTCTTGCCCGGCTTCCGATCCGAAGTGCATACCAGCCCGCAACACGAAGGTTGTCGCGCAAGTTGATGGCAGACCGATCAACAGCATCATGGTAACCCTCAAGCCGGGCGATACCAGCGTCAGGGTGGTCTCGGGAAACGGGATTGCCGATGCCGTTTCTGTTACGGCCTTCCAGGCGCCTTACATCATCCTCGGCGCGGAACGTGAAGTCCTCTTAACTTATTACGACATCGTTCCGGTGTGGGGTCACACAACACAGATCAGTTTCATTAGCACTTCATTTGCATCCGCCGCGATCGACACCGTTTTTTATCGTCATGCCAGCTACGATACCGGCACTGCGGCGGCGGATTTGCACGCCAGGGCGCGGAACGTCATCGACACGCAGCAGGCCATGACTGGTGTGACAACGGGGCACGCGACCGTCTTTTTCATGCCGTCCGAGATGTCAACTGTGCCCGGTGGAGAGGGAAATTTCTCTTCCGGCAACGGCATCATTAACGTGAATTATGGCAACCCGCCGTACATCGCCGCGTCGGGCGGCATCATGCAAACCGCGATACCGCGCTTTGCACACGAATATACCCACGAATTATTCAATCAAATAGCAACTTCGTACCGCGGCAATCACAGTTGCCTGAACGAAGGCATCGCCGATGCCTTGCCTTATGTCGCGGGATTTCTTCCTGAAGCCGAGTTCGGGCCGGTTGGTTTGAGAGGAATGGATTTCGATTCCAGCTGCGCGGCCCTCAACGAAATGCACGACGTGGGGAATTGCTACTTCTGGCATGTAAAAAAAGCAGGACTGCTGACACAAGCATTCCTGCACGGCATTTTCCACCCACAGCGAAGCTATGATTTTGATTCTTGCGCGCAGAATACGCTGAAGGCAGGTAACAACATGCTGGTGTTGTTCACGGAAGCCGCCGGCGGGGCAAACATGGTTCCAATCCTGGATTCCATGCATATTCCGCATGCGGCATCGTATGAGGCGGCCAAGCAGGCACTGGGCTATTAGCGCTGTTCATGGCACTGTGGCATCGGCGATCCACCTCGTTCGCTTTTCTCAGCTCAAAGAAAAAGACCCCGCTCGCGCGGGGTCGTTCTGGGACTGCCAATTCAAGATGAGACTCAGTAGTCCATTTCCGGCATGGCGGCCGGTGCTTTGGCTTTTTCGTCTTTGGGTGCTTCGGCCACCATCGCGTCCGTGGTGAGAACCAGGGCCGCTACGGAAGCCGCGTTTTGCAATGCGGAGCGGGCGACTTTGGTAGGATCGACCACGCCCGATTGCACCAGATCACCATACTCGTCCGTGGCCGCGTTGTAGCCAAAGTTACCCTTGCCTTCGAGTACCTTGGCAAGCACCACGGAGGGTTCCATGCCAGCATTGGCCACGATCATGCGCAGCGGTTCTTCCAGCGCGCGGGACACGATGCGAACTCCGGCCGCCTGGTCATCGTTGCTCGCTTTGATGCTGGTCAATGCGGTGCGTGCGCGCAGGTACGCAACTCCGCCACCGGGTAGAACGCCTTCCTCGACTGCTGCGCGCGTGGCATGCAATGCATCTTCCACGCGGGCCTTCTTTTCTTTCATCTCGACTTCTGTTGCAGCGCCGACGCGAATCAGGGCAACCCCGCCGGACAGCTTGGCGACACGTTCCTGCAATTTTTCCTTGTCGTAATCGCTGGTCGCTTCGTCGATTTGCTTCTTGATGGAAGCGATGCGGCCTTGTATCGCGCTCTTTTCGCCAGCGCCGTCGATGATGGTGGTGTTTTCCTTGCCGACTTCAATGCGCCTCGCACGGCCCAAGTCCTTCAATTGCACGTTCTCCAGCTTGAGGCCCAACTCTTCCGAGATCACGGTGCCATTCGTCAGGATCGCCATATCTTCCAGCATGGCCTTGCGGCGATCGCCGAAGCCGGGCGCCTTGACCGCAGTGGTCTTCAGAATGCCGCGCATGCTGTTCACCACCAGCGTCGCGAGCGCTTCGCCCTCGACTTCTTCGGCGACGATCAGCAGTGGTTTGCTCGCTTTGGCAACTTGTTCCAGCACCGGCAGCAGTTCGCGGATGCTAGAAATTTTTTTGTCATGGAACAGGATGTACGGATCTTCCAGTATGGCCTGCTGCTTCTCAGGATCGGTGATGAAGTACGGCGACAGGTAGCCGCGGTCAAACTGCATGCCTTCGACTGTTTCAAGCTCATTGTCGAGGCCCTTGCCGTCTTCCACCGTAATCACGCCTTCCTTGCCGACCTTGTCCATCGCTTCCGCGATTATTTTGCCGATGGAGGGGTCGCCGTTGGCGGAGACAGAACCGACTTGCGCGATTTCCTTCGACGTTGTGATATTCCTGGACAGTTTCTTCAATTCCTCCACGATGGTGACCACCGCTTTGTCGATGCCGCGCTTCAAATCCATTGGATTCATACCGGCGGCAACGTATTTCATGCCTTCCTGCACGATTGATTGCGCCAATACCGTTGCGGTCGTCGTGCCGTCACCGGCTACGTCGGAGGTCTTGGAAGCAACTTCTTTCACCATTTGCGCGCCCATGTTTTCGAACTTGTCCTGCAATTCAATTTCCTTTGCCACGGACACGCCGTCCTTGGTCACGGTCGGGGCGCCGAACGAGCGCTCCAGTACTACGTTTCGGCCTTTCGGCCCGAGGGTCACCTTGACCGCATCGGCCAGAATGTTGGCGCCCTGGACGATGCGGGCACGCGCCGATTCACGAAAACGAACTTCTTTGGCTGCCATGTTTGCATTCTCCTTTTGCTTCAGGCGGCTTCGAGTACGCCCATGACATCCTCTTCACGGATCACGAGCAGTTCTTCGCCTTTGACTTTGACTGTTTGCCCGGCGTACTTGCCGAACAGGACTTTATCGCCCTGCTTGACTTCAAGCGGACGAACCTTGCCGTCTTCCAGAATTTTGCCGTTGCCGACCGCCAGAACTTCACCCTGGTCTGGTTTCTGCGCCGCCGTGTCGGGGATGACGATGCCCGAAGCGAGCGTGCGTTCTTCTTCCAGACGCTTGACCAGAATCCGGTCGCTGAGAGGACGTATTTTCATTGGTAGTGCTCCTTCCTGGTTGCAATATTTCATTCAAATCGATGGCCCCGACAGCGGGGTCGCGCGCTAGCGAAATTATGGACAGCCGTGACCTTTTTCAAGGGGAGCGCCGTAACGCTTGCGTTAGAGCAAAAAATATTTTCCTGTCAGGGATTTAATTGCGCAGTCCAGCAGCGGTTCGCTATGCTTGACCCCTCCGGGCCTCGCCAGTCATTGTTGTGTCCCCGCTCTTAACCCTGCAGGTCCACGAAACTTTGCGTGCTGCCGCGCGCGCTCATGCGAACGGCGTCCAGTGTTCGCTCGACCTGGAACGTTCGACGACCACCGTCGACCTTGCTGTGGATCATTGGACTTGGGAAGGGCGGCAATACCCCTGGCTTGAGAGCTGCAACGACAGAACCATCTATTACTGGGGTGGCAACGGCTTTGAACCGGTGGCCCGTTTCACGACGTCGCTGATCAAGCTGGTGCCAACGCCGTGGGGACCGCCTACGTTCGAAATCGACGGCATCAAGATGCTGCCGACGGCACACGACTCTCCCTTTGCGGACGCTCAACGCAAAGTCGGCCTGATCCAGCCGCGTGGCAAAGTCATATTGGATACCTGCGGGGGACTGGGCTACTTCGCGTACTGGTGCCTGCAAGGCCAGGCCACGCAGGTGCTGTCCTACGAAAAAAATCCGGACGTGCTCTGGCTGCGCAGCCTCAATCCATGGTCGCCGAAAGCGGATGAACGATTGACATTGATGCTCGGCGATATCGGGAAACAGATCGCCAGCCTGGCCGATAACTCTGTCGACGCCATCCTGCACGACCCGCCGCGCTTCGGCATCGCCGGCGAACTTTATTCGCAAAGTTTCTACGATCAGCTTGCCCGCGTGATCAGGCGCAAAGGCAAACTGTTCCACTACACCGGGACCCCGAACAAACTGACCAGCGGACGCGATGTGCCGGGCGAAGTCGCGAAGCGTCTGCGGCGCGCTGGTTTCGTCACGAAGTCGCACGGCGACGGCGTGCTGGCGGCGAAGGAATGAACTCCTGGACGATCATGAGCCGCCCAGCGCAGTGACCCAGGTTGTTACGCTGGACAGGGAAGCAAGCTTTGAATTATAAGTACCATCGAATTCAGGGCAACCGGCTCATCCGGGCCGAGCACGGAGTGTCCCGCCCATCTATCGAGGAGGAGCCATGGAACAGTCGCGCATCAGCCGTCGTCGTCGGAGTCTGCTGCAGGGAGTCGGTGCTGCCACGGCGCTCGGTACATTAGGATTCCCGGCGATCGTACGCGGCCAGTCCGATGTACTGCGCATTGGCCATCTGACGCCGCGCACGGGATTCCTCGGGCCGGTCGGCGAGTATGCCGTCATGGGTATCAACCTGGCCGTGGAGGAAATCAATGCCGCCGGCGGCGTGATGGGCCGCAAGATCGAGCTCATCGCCGAGGACAGCGTAAATCCGCAAACGGCCTCCACCAAGGCGGAACGCCTGATCGAGCGCGACAAGGTAGCGGCGATCATTGGTGAGATCAGCTCGGCCTCTGGCCTGGCAATCGCGCAGGTTGCTCAGCGCAACCGCACACTGTTTTTCAACACCGGATGCAACTCCGACGATCTGCGCGGAAAATCCTGCAACCGCTACATGTTTCACACCGAAGCCGCCAACACCATGTACGTCAATGCCTGCGGGCACGCGCTGCTGCGCGAGGGCATGGTGCAGGGCAAGAAGTGGTACAGCCTCACGGCCGATTATGCGTTCGGCCATGATTTGCTCAAGGTGGCCAAGCGCTTCATGACCGCCAACGGCGGACAATTCGCCGCAGATGAACTCGTGGCTACCGACATCACTGATTTTTCGCCGTACATGCTGAAAATCCGCAATGCCAAGCCGGATATCGTGGTATCCAATCTTGCCGGCAATCAGATCACGGTATTCATGAAGCAATACATTGAATTCGGTTTGCAGTATCCAGTGGTGGGATTTGCCTTCGATACCGCGCTGGCCTGGGGCGCGGGCAAAGGCAACGTGCTGGGAACCTGGCCGCTGGTCTGGAGCCACGAAGTAAAAACGCCTGCAGCAAAGAAATTCACCGAGGCGTTCATCAAGAAATATGATCGTCCTCCGGAGAATCAGGCATGGGGAGACTATCTGTCCGCCAAGCATCTGGTGCAGGCAATGAACGAGCTGAAGACCACGGATTCGACCAAAATCGCGGAGTATCTGGAGAAAGGTGCCAAGTTCGACGTGCTCAAAACGCGCGAGGGCTACTACCGCAACTGGGATCACCAGCTGATGCAGGAGATGTATACCATCCGTTTCAAACCGGCTGCTGAAGTCAAGGACCGCTGGGATCTTTTCACAGTGTCTGCGCCGGTGCCCGAGGCGAAGCAAAGTCTGGAAGTCATCGCACCGACACGCGAGCAAAATAATTGCACCATGCCGGCGTGATGTGACCCCCGTAGCGCGCGACTGACCGGCAACCCAGCGCAGCGCTTCGCATGATGCTCATCCCGATTTTCGAGCAGATCCTGAACGGGCTGCTGGCCGGCGCCTACTATTTGCTGATCGCGCTCGGGCTGTCGCTCATATTTTCGCTGGGCGGGCTGGTCAATCTGGCGCACGGCGCCTTTTATGCGCTCGGCGCTTATTTTGCGGTGAAGCTGGCAGAGCACATCGGGTTCGCCGGCGCGTTCGTGGTGTCCCCGGTTCTCGTGGCGCTGCTCGGATTGCTGGTCGAGCGCTTCCTGTTCCGGCGTTTCTATCGTGAGGATCCGGCGCTTGGCCTGCTGCTTACCTTCGGGCTGGCGATGGTTGCCGAGCAGACGTTGCGTCTGGTGTTCGGGGCAGCACCACTTCCTTTTTCCATTCCCAATGCGCTCAAGGGGCAGGTTCTTGCCGGAGATTTCATCTATTCGCGCTATCGGCTGGCAATGCTCGCCGCTGCAGTCGCAGCGGTCGCTGCGCTCTGGTATTTGCTCCAGCGCACACCGTTCGGCCGTGTGGTGCGCGCCGGCGTGCAAAATCCGGACATGGTTGCGGCGCTCGGCATTTCGCTCGCGCCGTACATGTCGGGTGTGGTTGCCATCAGCGTTGCACTGGCGGCGCTGGCTGGCGTTCTGCTCGCGCCGATCACCGGCGTGCATCCCGCCATGGGGGCGGAAATCCTCACGGCCTCATTTGTCGTCGTCGTCATCGGCGGCCTGGGCTCGTTCTGGGGCGTTGTCTATGCCGCCTTGATTGTCAGCGTGGTGCGCGGATTGACCGCGTATTTCTTTCCGCCGGCCGCGGAATCGTCGATGTACCTGCTGATGCTGCTGGTGCTGCTGTTCAGACCGCGCGGCCTGTTTGGCGAACGCATCGTGCGCTTCGAATGAACCCGTTGCGCTCGCCGCTGGCGGTTTCCGCGCTCATTATCGTGGTGCTGCCATTTGCGCTGCTCGCTGGCGGACTGACGCTGACCAGCGCAACCGACGTCGTCATATTTGCCATTGCCTGCATGGCACTCAATGTGCTCGTTGGTCACACCGGCCTGGTGTCGTTCGGGCACGGTGCATGGTTCGGCCTCGGTGCGTATGCAGCCGCGCTATCCCAGAAATACTGGTTCGCAGCGTCTGTGTTGTGGCCGGCGCTGTTCGCGCTGGTGTTTCTGCTCGCCACAGCGGCTGTGGTCGGCTTCCTGGTGTTGCGCCGGCGTGGAGTCTATTTTTCATTGCTGACGCTGGCCTTTTCTGCGCTGACATATGCCATCGCATTTCGCTGGACAGCGTTCACCGGCGGCGAGAATGGACTGGGCGGGGTAACGCGTGCCACCTGGTTTGGATTGGATCTCGAGGACCGCTGGATTTACTACGGCGTGGTTGCCTTCATCGGGCTCGCAGTGGTGTACCTGCTCGGGCGTTTCCACCGCTCGCCGATCGGCAGCGTTTTACTCGGCATCCGCGAAAATGAGCAGCGCGCGCAGTTTGTGGGCTATGCGACTACGCGCTACAAGCTGATCGCGTACGTGGTCTCGGCCGCGTTAACCGGCATTGCGGGCGTGCTGTTCGCTTTCCACCACCGCTTCGCATCTGCGGATCCCATGGCGGTGGCGTTCTCGGGAGAGTTGCTGGCGATGGTCATCATCGGCGGCATGCGCAGTCTTTTAGGACCGGCGCTCGGCGCGTTGTTCTACGTGCTGTTTCGCGAATATCTGTCGATCTGGACGCCGAACTGGCTGTTGTTCTTCGGTCTGCTGTTCGTGGGCTTCGTTGTTTTTTCGCCGACCGGCCTGGTCGGCGTATGGCGCAGGCTCACCGCGCCGATGCGTGCCCAAACCATCGAAGCAGCAGCAATGGCGACCCGCAACATCGAAGCCGATGCTCCCATACCGCAATTCCTGACCTCTGCCGTACGGCGGACGGGTGCTGCACTTTCAGTGGACGGCATTGCCAAAGCCTTCGGCGGCATCCACGCCGTGCAGGACGTCGCGCTCGTGGTAAACGATCGCACGCTGCATGCGCTGATCGGCCCGAATGGCGCCGGCAAGACCACGCTGTTCAATCTGGTTTCGGGGTTATTCCCGCCGGATCGCGGGTCGGTACAGTTGTGCGCGCGCGACATCACCGGCCAGGCACCACATCGCACTGTTGCAGCAGGCCTGGCGAGATCGTTCCAGATTACCAATCTGTTTCCGGCACTCAGCATTGAAGAAAATCTGCGCCTTGCGGTCCAGGCGGGCGATGCCAGCCGGTTCAACGGCTGGACCGACACCGCCTCGATTGCATCGGTCAATCAGACGACGCGTGAGCTGATCAGCTTTCTGGGTTTGTCGGGCATCGAGCGCGCGGACGCGGGTTTTTTATCGTACGGAGGCCAGCGATTGCTCGACATGGGGCTCGCGCTGGCAGCGCGTCCGCAGCTTCTGCTGCTTGACGAGCCGCTTGCCGGACTCGCCGCGGCCGAGCGCGAACGCGTCGGGCTGCTGATCAAGCGCATCTCGCGCGAAATTCCGGTGCTGCTGGTCGAGCACGACATCGATCGCGTGTTGGCGTTGGCAGACCGCATCACGGTCATGAACGAAGGACGCGTGCTGATCGAGGGTAATTCTGAGGAAGTACGGCGAAGCGAAGTCGTTCAGCAGGTGTATATCGGCTCAGGAGTGTCCGCGTTGGCAGCGCGTCCGCGCGCTCAGGCTGCGATCGGCGGCGCGGCGCTGTTGTCACTGCAGCATGTCGATACGTTCTACGGAAAGAGCCACATCGTGCGCGATGCCTCGCTCACGGTCCGGGAGGGCGAGATCGTTGCATTGCTCGGCCGAAACGGCGCCGGCAAATCGACCTTGCTGAAGACCATTATTGGTATCGCGCGCAGTGGCGGTGGCAGCATCGCGCTCGGAGATCTGGATCTCAGCGCGCTGCCGGCTGCCCAGAACGCCCGGCTGGGGATCGGCTATGTGCCCCAGGGACGTGGCCTGTTTGCCGGCATGAGCGTGCGCGCGAACCTGGAATTGGGCCGGCTCAAGCGCAGTCGCGGAACCGGCGCGCTCTGGACAGAAGCAAGAATTCTGGAATTTTTTCCGCGCCTGAAACATCGTCTCGACACGCCCGCTGACTTCCTGTCCGGCGGAGAGCAGCAGATGGTGGCCGTAGCGCGCGCACTTTCGGGCCATGTACGCGTGCTATTGCTGGACGAGCCGTTTGAGGGTCTCGCTCCCGCGGTGGTCGAGGAGTTGTTCGAGGCTTTCGACCGTCTGCGCGGCGAGATTGCGATGATCATCGTCGAGCACAATCTGGACCTGGTGCTCGCGCTGGCAGATCGGGCTTATGTGCTGGAGCGCGGCAGGGTGGTGCACGAGGGCCCGGCCGCGGCGTTGCGTGAAGACATCGAATTACGGCGGCGAGTATTGTGGATGTAAAAAGGCTGGCTCGATGTCCACGGTAGCCGCGGTGTTTGAAAGACCCGCAGTCATGATTTGCTAACTCACACCACCTTGCACCGGCCGCCCATCGGCGCGCCAGCGCAGCATACCGCCGGCGAGATTTGCGACGTCTTTGTAGCCGGCCTGTTGCAGTATGACCGTTGCTTGCGCCGAGCGAGCGCCGGAACGGCAGACGGCGACAATCGGGCGACCGGCGTCCAGTTCCCCGACCCGGGCGGACAGATTGCCCAGCGGAATGAGCTTTGCACCGGCGATGTGTCCCAGCGGTCCGTCGTATTCAGCATGTTCACGCACGTCGATGATCTGCACGGCGCCTGCGCTTTCCTCCAGCGCATGCGGCTGGATTTCCCAGATCCCTGCGAACGTGTAGGTCAATGCTGCCCAGGTCGGCGCAGTAAGCGATACGATGCCGTCATCCCGCTGACCGCATAACAGATTTGCCGGCACGGCGACATCGATCTGCTTTGGATGCGGCAAGGGCATGTTCTGCATGTAACCGGCGAAGTCGGCTTCCGCGATTTGTCCGCCGAGGCGCGGATTGAAGCGTTGCTCTTCCGCCACACTGGTTACCGACAGACCGCGATAGTCATGTGCGGGATAGAGCAGGCAGTCCTGGGGCAAGGTCAGAATTTGCGAGTGCACCGAGCGGTAGAGCGTGTGCGGATCACCATGCTGAAAATCGGTGCGGCCGCTGCCGCGAACCAGCAGGCAGTCGCCGGTAAACGCCATGCTTTCATTGTCCAGCACGTAGGTCAGGCATCCGTTGGTGTGGCCCGGCGTGGCGCGTACCTGCAAGGAGCGTTGACCGAATTCGATCGTGTCGCCATGGGCGAGATAGCGATCCGCGCCGACTGCACCACTTGCCTGCGCCAAGGCAATCTGGCTGTCAAATTGCCGCTTCAGCAGCCAGGCGCCGGTGACATGATCTGCGTGCACATGGGTCTCCAGCGTATAACACAGCCGCAATCCCAGTTCGTTCAACAGCGCGGCGTCGCGCCGCGCCTGCTCAAACACCGGATCGATCAGCACCGCCTGCAAGCTAGCGCTGTCCCCAAGCAGGTACGTGTAGGTGTACGACTGAAGATCGAATAGTTGCCTGAAGATCAGCATGCGATGTCCGCCAATTGGCTGGCTGAAAATATACAGGCATCTTAACTTGATATTGAGTGCGCGGCGGTTGCTGAGTATTGGGTCCAGCGGTGCGTATCGCTCACTAGTTCCCCACCAGCCGCTCCTGTACCCAGCTGATGTGCTCGCGCAGTACATAAAGCTGGTCTGCAAACGCAAGCGGCGGATGCAGGTTGTTGACGGACGATTGAATGTTATGGAGCCGCTTGCGGATCTGCTCTTTGCCCTCGGGTGTGGGGTCCGCGAACATGTCGCGCTCGATGGCCATCAGTGCTCCGTACCATCTGTAAATGCGCGAGCGCATGCGCCAGCGGTAGATCGTCGGCACCAGGCGGACTGCGGGAATCAGAATGACCACCAGCGGTACCAGCACGACGACGAAGCGGTCGACCAGGCTGGCTAACCAGAAGGGCAATTGCTTATAGAGAAAGGGCGTTCCGGACCGGTAGAAACGTTGCGCATCCGGACTGATTGGAAAATCACGCTCCAGGGGAGCAGGGAATTCTCCGGCCTTGCGGTACATGCCGGCGGGACGATGAATCTCCTGTGCGGCGGAGATCAGCAGATCCGACAATGCGGGATGCAGGTCGTCGTGTGCAATTAGTTCTACTGTCGGTCCGACCAGTTCGACGTCGCGTGGCGGCAGATCGAGGCCAAGATCGAAAGCGCCTTCCGGCAAGACAAGCCGCGACAGGAATTTCAGGCGCCGCACGTAACCGTCCGCCTGCCTGAAATTCATCATCCGCATGCCGGGCAGTTTGAGCAGATCGCGAGTGACTTGGCCTCGCACCAGTTCTCCCATCAGGAAAGCAGCGTCGACCTTGCCCTGTTTGAGCGCTTCCACTGCATCGTCGCCATCGAGACCCACTAACCGGGTGGAACCCTTGTCCATGCCGTTGGCGGCCAGGAATTTCATGGCCAGGGTATTTGTGCCACTGCCTTCCGGACCGATGGCGATGCGCGCGCCCGCCAGTTCGGTCAGCAACTCAACCGGTTTCCTGCCGCGGTAGATTATAAGTACCGGCTGGACAAACACACTGCCCAGCGAAGTCAGACCGGCGATATCGACGCCCTCCGTCAGACCACCCAGCACGAATCCGACATCAGCTTTCGCCTTGGGATCGGCCAGCCGCCGCAAATTGTCCTTGGCGCCGTCTGTCTCCACCAGTTGCAACTTCACGCCGCTGCGCGCAAGAATTTTCGCGTAGCGATCCGCAATCGTGTAATAGCTGCTCTCCTTCGGCCCGGCCAGCATCACCAGTGTTTTGGGTGGCGCCGGACGAATGAATTTGACGGCAAGCCACGCGGCAAGCACAGCCACCAGCAGCACCGGCAGGAACGTTACGAAAACGTCTCGCCCGGACAAGCTCACCAATTTGTCCGGTAGTCGCAAACGGCCATGGCGCGGTGAGTCTTCGGGATTCATGTTTTTTATGCCGTCGCGCGCAAAAGTTTGGCTTAGAGCTGCTCGCCTGTGCGTGACCTGGCGAGCATGCCGTGGATCTCGAATATCGCCATTCCGACCAGCATGCCCGCCGTGAATATCAGCGGCTTCATGCCACCGGTCAGTAGCGAAGCTACGGCTGGGCCGGGACAATAGCCAGCCAAGCCCCACCCAACACCAAACGTCAATGAGCCCAGAAGCAACTGTCGGTCGATAGGCCAGGTCGCGGGCATGCGCAGGGGCCCGCCCAGTAACGCCCGCGATCGCCTGGAGGCAAGTCCAAAGGCAAATATGCCAATCATGATCGCACCGCCCATGACGAATGCGAGCGACGGATCCCAGGCCCCGACGACATCAAGGAAACCCCGCACTTTGGAAGGATCGGTCATGCCAGAAATGATCAATCCCACTCCGAATATCAAACCGCTTAGCAGTGCCGCCAAAGACGCCAGCATCTGTATATCCTTTCAAGCTAATAGATGGCGAACGACCAATACGGTCATGAATCCCGTTGCCATAAACGCCAGAGTGGCAACCAGAGAGCGCGGCGACAACTGTGAAAGACCGCAAACACCGTGACCGCTGGTGCATCCCGAGCCATAGCGGGTTCCTGCTCCGACCAGCAGGCCAGCGATGAGCAGTGTTGTGCCGCTCGCATCAATGCGCACAGTTGGGGGAGAGGCGACCAAACCGTAGAGCACAGGGGCGCTGACCAAGCCCAAAACAAACATCAGCCGCCAGGCCAGATCACCGGCCGCGGGCTGCAGCAGGCCGCCTACGATACCGCTGATGCCCGCGATCCTGCCGTTTAGCAACAGCAGCATGGCGGCAGCAACGCCGATCAGCATGCCGCCTGCGCTGGACGCCCAGGGCGTGAAATGTGCCCAGTCAATCATGAAGCCAAGGCACGTGCTTTCTTCCGACGAGACACTAAGGCCGTTCCATTTTGCACGTGGTCTGCATCACCGTGTCTTTGCCTTCGATGCGGCGGTCGGTCTTGAATCCGTTGCCGGTGCGCTCCACGTCATTCTTGATATCCTTGCCGTCCACCTTCACGTAGGTCGAAACAAACAGCGGCTGGATCAGCTGGTGGTTGTCGGCGCGCATCATGACTTCGCCGGTGTCGCCGTCGAACTTCATGCCTTCCAGTGCCTTGCCGACCTTGACAGGATCGGTCGACTTGGTCTGCTCGACCGCCTTGGACAGCATTTCCAGCGCCAGGTATTGCGTGGTCCAGTAATAATCGTCTTTCACATCCTTGTATTTATCGCGGTAGGCCCGATAGTGCTTTTCCACTTTATCGGTTCCGATATTCGCGTGCCACTGCGTGACCTGCTTCAGATGGCCAATACCGGCATCGCCGAGTGCGGGCGGTGAGCCCAATCCACCGGCGTAGTATGTATAGAAATCCGGAGAGAACCCGGCTTCGCGGCTCGCTTTCACCAGCAGTGCCATGTCGTTACCCCAATTGCCGGTAATAATGGTATCGGCGCCGGTTGCTTTTATTTTTGCGATATACGGTGAGAAATCCTTGATCTTGCCCAGCGGATGCAATTCATCGCCGACGATTTCAATGTCCGCGCGTTTTTTCGGCAGCATCTCACGGGCTGCCCTTGCGACCGCCTGGCCAAACGCATAGTCCTGGTTGAGCAGATAGACTTTCTTTGACCGCGGGTTTGAAGCAATCGCGTCGGTCAGCGCCGCCATTTTCATTTCGGCGTCGGCATCAAAACGAAAGTGCCAGAAGCTGCATTTGTCGTTTGTCAGCGCCGGGTCGACGGCACCGGTGTTGAGGTACATCACGGTCTTGTCGGGATTGCGTTCGTTGTGCTTGTTGACGGCATCGATCAACGCCGCGGCCACATTGGAACCATTGCTCTGGTTGATGTAGCGCACACCCTGGTCTATTGCGGACTTCAGCGCCAGTTGCGCTTCCTGCGGGCTGCTTTTGCTGTCGAGCGCAATGATCTCAAATTTGGCGGCGCCACCGCGCGCATTGATGGCATCGGCAGCGAGCTGTGTGTAGCGCACCATTGCCTCGCCGACATTTGCAAAAGGTCCGGAAAGCGGATCGATGACGGCGACCTTGATGCTATCCGCGGCGAACGATGCAGCGGCCGCGAATACTGACGCCGTTGCCACGGCGGCAGCTAATATCTTGTGCAAATTCATTTGCGCCTCCTCGTCGTTTTATTTGATTTATTGGCTGTGGACTGCGACACCCAGGACAAACGGAATTTTCGTCCCATCGGCGTCCACAGCGCAAACTATGCTGCTCGTTTGTCTGCGGAGTTGCAAGGATGCGGTCCACCAGCCCTATATGCATGGTGGGCGGTATTAACCGGTTTTTTAAGTTTCGCCGCTGATCGTTACGACGAGGCTGCGCGTATGGGGTGTGATGCGGTGCTCCCAAAGGTAGATCCCCTGCCAGGTGCCCAGCATCAGACGTCCTTCCGCCACAGGAACGGTCAAACTATTCGAGGTCAGAACAGTGCGCACATGCGCCGCCATATCGTCCGGACCCTCCGTGTCGTGCACATAAGCCGGGTCACCGTCCGGCGCCAACCGCGCTAAAACGGTCTCCAGATCGCGGCGTACGTCCGCATCGGCATTCTCGCAGAGGATTAGCGACGCGCTCGTATGCTGGAGGAACAGCGTGCAAACACCTTGGCGAATGCGGCTGCTTGCGACGGCGCGCCCAACTTCCGCGCTGATCTCGGTCATGCCGCGGCCTTTGGTGCGAAATTCGACGATTTTGTGTTCGATCATAAAATGGCCGTGACGGCGTGAATGCCGTAAATGCCGTAAATGCCGTAAATGCCGTAACGCCTAGCTCTTGAAACGCGCGATATTCACGTATTCACGATATTCACGGCCTTTGCCGTCAATGCCGTGGCCCCTGAAACGCCCAGCCCTCGAAACACGCGATATTCACGTATTCACGATATTCACGATATTTACGGCCTTTCACAACTACTGGATGCATGAC
>DATMZQ010000321.1:0-5518 GCA_035573615.1 Burkholderiales bacterium
CGTTCTTCGCCGAGATAACCGGTGAACGCCTTTTTTCCCCATGGGCACCGCATGGGCGCCGAGATGGGGGCAAAAGCGGACAGAGACTGATACTGCCCGGGATTGCGCAGCGCGCACACCAGTGCGCCATGCCCACCCATCGAATGGCCGAATATTCCCTGGCGCACGGGATCCGCCGGAAAGTTGCTCGCCATCAGTGCTGGCAGTTCGCGCGTGACGTAACTGTACATGCGGTAGTGTTTCGCCCAGGGCTCTCGCGTGGCATCGACATAGAATCCGGCGCCGACACCGAAATCCCAGGCGTCGGTTTCTCCCGGAATATTGGCGCCACGTGGACTGGTGTCGGGAGACACCAGCATCAGGCCGAGTTGCGAGGCGACGCGCTGCGCGCCCGATTTGATCGGGAAGGTTTCCTCGGTGCAAGTCAAGCCGGCCAGGTAGTACAGCGCGGGTACCTTGTGCGACTGTGCCTGCGGAGGCTGGAATACCGAAATCTTCATGTCCAGCCCGGTTTCCCGCGACGGATGGACGTAATAACCCTGTATGCCGCCGAAACACTTATGCTCGCTGATTATTTTCATTTCAATCTCAAATACTCAGCGCGTGTGGTGCTCCGTAGGCGCATCAAAACACGACCACCGAGCGGATGGACTCGCCGGCATGCATCAAGTCGAAACCCTGGTTGATGTCTTTGAACGCGAGCTTGTGGGTGATCAGATCATCGATGTTGATCTTTTTCTCCATGTACCAGTCGACGATTCTTGGCACGTCGGTGCGCCCGCGCGCGCCGCCGAACGCCGTGCCTTTCCAGACCCGCCCGGTGACGAGCTGAAACGGCCGCGTGGCAATTTCGGCCCCAGCCGGGGCGACGCCGATGATGACCGACACACCCCATCCTTTGTGGCAACACTCCAATGCCTGCCGCATCAGCTTGACGTTACCGATGCATTCAAAACTGTAGTCTGCGCCGCCTTTGGTCAGATTCACGAGGTACGGCACCAGCTCGGCTTCAGTCATGTCTTTCGGATTCACGAAGTGCGTCATGCCGAATTTCTCGGCCAGCGCACGACGTTTGGGATTGATGTCGACTCCGATGATCATGTTCGCGCCAGCCATGCGCGCACCTTGCACGACATTCAGTCCAATGCCGCCCAGCCCGAATATGACGACGTTGGCACCTGGCTCGACTTTAGCCGTGTTGATGACCGCACCGATGCCGGTGGTGACGCCGCAGCCGATATAGCAGACCTTGTCGAACGGCGCGTCCTCGCGAATTTTCGCCAAAGAGATTTCCGGCACGACGGTGTAGTTTGCGAATGTTGAAGTACCCATGTAATGGTGCAATTTTTTCCCGCCAAGCGAAAAGCGGCTGCTGCCATCGGGCATCAGGCCTTGGCCCTGGGTCACGCGAATCGACTGGCACAAGTTAGTCTTATGCGAAACGCAGTATTCGCACTCGCGGCACTCCGGCACATACAGCGGTATGACGTGATCGCCTTTCTTCAAGCTCTTGACGTTGGGGCCGACATCCACAACGACCCCCGCGCCCTCATGACCCAGGATTGACGGAAACAAACCTTCTGGGTCGGCTCCGGAGAGCGTGAACTCGTCCGTGTGACAAATGCCGGTTGCTTTTATTTCGATCAGGGCCTCACCGGCTTTCGGCCCGTCCAGCTGCACCGTCTCCAGTGAGAGCGGCGCGCCGGCCCGATGTGCAACTGCTGCGCGAACATCCATGCTATGGCTCCTCTTTTTGTTGTCTTTTTCGTGCGTCCGATGCAGCCTCGCAGGCCCCAAAAAACAAACGGCGGGACTGGCCCGCCGTCGTGGGATGCTCCGCGTATCAGGTTGCGGCCTTTACCTCGAAGAAACGGTTGCGCAATGCCGTCTGGTTTTCATAGATCGAGCCTTGCGCCAGCGCCGGCGGCAGCGGCATGCGGATTGGCACGTGCTCGGTTCGCGGCTCCAAGGTCGGTTCTCCGCACAGCATGCGGCTGTTGAATTCATCGAGATCCTTGAAATTGACCAGCGGCCAGGCATCGGCCGCCGTGCATTCATAAAGCAGCAGTTGGCGTGGTTTCTCCGAAGTATTTTGCGCCGAACCATGCACCAGCCGCACATGATGGAAAGAACAGGTCCCGGCTTTGCCGATGCAGGGTACCGCTTTGGAATAATCCAGATCAGGCGTTTTGGTGGGATCCATCGCACCGCAAAAGCGACCATCGAGGTGATGGTTCCAAACCTTGTTGATGCGATGCGTGCCGGGCATAACCAGCAGCGGACCGTTCTCCAGCTCGACGTCGTCCAGCATGACGCCAATCGCCAGGATATCGTCGTTGGTATGCGGATAGAACGCCCAGTCCTGATGCCACTCGACCGGTGAGCCGTACTTTGGCGCCTTCACATTGAGCTTGGAGCCGTGCAGCCGCACGTTCTGTCCCAGCAAGGCCTTGAGGATGGAAATCATCCCGGGTTGCTTCACCAACTCAAAAAAGAAAGGGTCCACCTTGTGGGGCGTTTTGATGCGACGCACACGGGGGTTCTCCGGGCTGTGCGTGGGCTCCAGATCATAGATATCGTTATGGGTCTTTACGCCGGCCGCCTTGGCAACGAGATCCGCAATGGCCTTCCGGATTTTGGTCAAGGTGGGGCCATCGATAACATTCTCGACCAGCAGGTAGCCGTTTTTGCGGTAGAAGGCGACGTCTTGTTCGTTGATCACTGCATCCTCCATCCAGATTGCATTTTCCTTCATCTTACGCCTCCCGCAAAGCTCGGGAAACGGTTGTGCACATTGCCCAACCTGCCGGACGGCGCATCGCACAACGCCACGACCGGGAAATCCGGCTATTTCAAGTTGAAATGTAAGAAGGAGTATGTCAGTGTGGCTGCGTTGCGCGGCGGCATGGGCTGTTCTGCATGCCGAAGGACAACAGGCTTTCAAAGCAAAAAAACAGTCGATAACCAGGAGGAGAAATCGCAATGAACAAACTTACCGCCATTGCCGCGGCAGTCGGAGCCTTGTGCTTCGCTGGTACGGTATCCGCCCAGGCACTGAAGGGGCCGATGGACGACAGTGCCCTGAGCTGGGAAACGCCCGAGTGGGGCAAAGAAGACAGAGCGGGCAGCGCGAACCACACCAAGAATTCAGCCAACATCAAGCGCGCGCTTGCCACTGTCAAGCAGTTCAAGGCCATCACCATCGGCAAGTACTACCATCGTGAAGCTCCGGCGTTCGGTGCGCGCGGCTGGCAAATGAGCATCCCCGGCACGCCCACCGGCGGCCCCTTCGGCAAGAACGCGCTGGTGTATCACGACGAGCTGGTCACCACCGAAATTGGCCAGATCCAGACGCAATTCGATGGTCCCGGTCACATCGGTGTAAACACCTCCAAGGGACCAATGTTCTATAACGGCCGCATTTCGTGGGATTCCTACGAGCGCGGTGCAGGTGGTCGCGTGATGGGTATGGGGCCGCTTGGTGTGGAACATGTCGGCGAACTGGGCTTCGTCTGCCGACTGGTCGTGCTGGATGCGGTGGCGTACAAGAAATCCAAAGGCGCGATACCGGCCAGTGCGGAAATGCTGCCGATCCCGAAGAAGGCTGGCGATCCCGGCATCGTTACTGCGGATGACATGCAGGGCATGATGAAGGCGCAAGGGCTTAGCGACATCCAGCCAGGGGATTGCGTCGCACTGCATACCGGCCAAGGCAATACCTGGGGCAACGCCCATTACAAGACCATGACCTCGGAGCAACGAGCTGCAGCGCGCGCCATTTTTGCGCAGGGCGAACCGGGGTGGGGCATCAGCGCCTGCAAGTGGATGGCGTCGAAGCACATTGCTCTACAGATGGGCGATACCTCGGCGAATGACGCACAGCCGGGCGGTGAAGAGGACGGCATGGCGGTTCCCTGCCATACGGAAATGATGCCCAAGCGCGGTATCTGGAATCTGGAAAACGTCGATACCCAATCGCTGGTAGCAGCCGGGATCAAGGAAGGCGCATTTATCTGGGCACCACTACGCATCATTGGCGCGACCGGTTCGCCGGGCAACCCGGTGGTGCTGTACTAAAGAGCTAGCGAAACAGTTCTACCCCTCTAAGTTAAAGGGCGGTCACGCAAGTGACTGCCCTTTTTTTCATACTTCAATACAGGGCTTCAAGTGCTAAACTGGAACAGTGAGACCCATAGGTAACACTGCCGCACTTGCCTTTGTCGCCGCCGCACTATGGACCGCTGCCCCGGCGGCGTTTGCGTGCGGGGAAGTGTTTCGCGGCGACATGGTGACCGCGGAGCGTGAAGTTGGCGCCACGCCCTCCGGAGAAGCAGCTACGTTTCACGTACTGGGAGCCGGCTGGTTCCACGCGGCCGAAATCGTGAAGCACGGCGGCAGCAGCGACAATACCACTGTCACCTTGGAACTCGACGGTGAGCCAATTATTACCGCGTCGTTCGCTGACCTGAAGAATGGCTGGAGGGAAATTAATACGCCAATGATTGTCGTGAACGTACGCAGTACCGGTGATATCAGCACAATGACCATCTGGTATGCACCGGAACTGAAGTTCCGCGCGTTGGCGGCGTTGCGCATCGAAGTAGCAGAAGAGGGCGTCAACAGCCTGAAAATGCGCACCGTGATGAACAAGCCCGCGCCGCATGAGCACGTCGCCGGCCAGTCGATCGGCAATACCGCCGCTCTGCCGGCTTTCAAGTAAGTAACGCCAACGGCCGGGCGCGTTTTATTTGTACGGTTCGACCTGGCTCGCGTGGATCGAATACCCCACTTCGATGTCTGCCGATCCATCCACTAGCGACAGACTTTTCTTAAGCGGCGCCGCCCTGAGTGGTCCGGTAACCCATACTGGCTCGAATACGCCGGTCATGGCGACAGGCCGTTCCGGTGTTACATGCACGATTTGATTGGGTGGTGGCGGCGGAGTGTGGATACAGGCGCCCACCCACGGTACCAGCAGGAATTCGCTGACCATCTTGCCTGAGAACTCCAGCGGTAACAGATAACCCGGCAAGCGCACAACCTGTCCATTGAGCAGCGGATTGATCGAGCGCCCGCGCTCGATGATTTCCTTGCGCTTTGCCAGCAAGCCATCCACATCGACGCCGGCCTCGACGAGCTTGCGCGAAAGCTTTTGTTCGCCGTCGATTTCAGTCTGTGACAAATTTTTGTCGCCGCGTGCCCGTCGGTCACGGATCGCGGCCACTTCGCTTACGCGTGCCAGTTGTTCCGGGGTCAGCTTCAGGAAAGGGTTGTCGAATGCTCCGGATGCCGGCACCAGATCCGCCCACATGACCTGGCGCGGTTCCTCGGCGAGTACCACCGTGGCAAGCAGCGTGCCGGCCAGGAGCGAGCAAAAACATGTGCGCATGATCATAGGTTCGTCTTCCCGCATTCAGATTCTAAGCGTCATCCCATCAGCGAGCGAATAACGATAGATCCGATAGGCTGGAATCAGCCCGATCAGCAGCCCCGCCATTGCGACGAGACCAATCACTCC
>DATMZQ010000322.1:0-7586 GCA_035573615.1 Burkholderiales bacterium
TGCGCTGGCCATGGCGAGTTTCGGTGCATTGTTCGGATCCGGTACTGGCGTGCCTGGGCAGCCAATATGCCGGGTGGAGCCTCGCGCACGGGGAAGGCAAGGGAAGCTTCCATGCGCTTGGCTCAGGACCGGCACGCGCCGCCGCATGCCGCGAGGATCTGTTCGCCGAGTTGTCCTATCACGATCTCGCCGAATCGGTCTGTCTGGTGCTCGAAGTCGATAAAAAACCGCCGCTGGAAATCACGGACAAGATTGCGCGGGACTGCGGCGTTGCGCCGGATCAGGTGACTGTGATCCTGACGCCGACCCGCAGTCTCGCCGGCACGGTGCAGGTGGTAGCGCGCGTGCTGGAAGTGGCATTGCATAAGGCGCATGCGCTTGGATTTGCGCTGCATAAACTGGTGGACGGCGCAGGAACGGCACCGCTGCCGCCACCGGCCGCTGATTTCCTGACCGCCATGGGACGCACTAACGACGCAATCCTGTTTGGCGGTGCAGTTCAGCTCTTTGTCGATTGCGACGATGGGGAAGCCGAGCACCTGGCAGTCAATTTGCCGTCGCGCGTTTCCAGGGATTACGGCAAACCATTCGCACGCGTGTTCAAGGATGCCGCTTACGACTTTTATCGCATCGATCCCCATCTGTTTGCACCGGCAGCCGTCACGGTCACTGCGCTGAAAAGTGGCAACACGTTTCATGCCGGCGCGATCGACGAACAGCTTCTTGAATCGTCTTTTGGAGCCGGCGATGGCTGAGGTAATCATCTTTACCGACGACCCGGGCTGGCATGGCGCGAGATTACGGGACGCCTTCACGGCGCGAGGCGTCGGCACACGTTTCGTGTCGTTGCGCGAGTGTGGATTCGATTTGCACCGCCCCGGACGCCACGTCGCTGTGCCCGGATGCGGGGATCGTTTGCCCGACGGAGCATTCGTCCGCGGGGTACCCGGGGGTACGCTGGAGCAAGTTGTGTTACGCCTCGATGTACTGCATGCGCTCAAGCTGCTCGGCGTGCCGGTATACAACGACGGCCGCGCCATCGAGCGCACAGTGGACAAGGCAATGACGAGTTTCGTGCTGGCAAGTGCCGGCATCGCAACGCCGGCGACCTGGGTCACCGAATCCCAAAGCTACGCTGCGGAAGTCGTGCGCGCCGAAATTGCGGCCGGACACGAACTTGTCATGAAGCCGGTGTTCGGGTCGCAAGGCATCGGGCTGCAGCGGATCGGTGGCGAAAACGAATTGCCGGCAGCGGCCGGCTATGACGGCGTGTACTACCTCCAGCGGTTCATCGCGTCCGGCACTGAAGAGTGGCACGACTTGCGCGTCTTCGTAATCCACGGTCGCGCGGTGGCGGCCATGCAGCGGCATGGAAAAAGCTGGATTACCAACGTATCGCAAGGCGGCCGTTGCGTGCCGCTCGACTTGTCATCAAACGCAGAGGTTGGCGCGCTTGCCGAGAAGGCATGCCGGGCATTGCACATGGACTACGCGGGCGTTGACCTGATACGCGATGGCGTGGGACTGCTTTACGTCGTCGAAGTCAATGGCATTCCGGCGTGGAAGGGCCTGCAGTCCGTTACGCAGCCGAGTATTGCTGCGATGCTGGCTAACGATTTCACCGACAGATATCTGCGGCGCCCGGCGCTGCATTCGGTTGCATGAATGCAATACATCAATTCGCACTCGAGCGTGCAGCCGTCTCCAATGCCATCCACGATGCCTGCATCACCGATATTCGCGCATTCAAGCCGGGGAATGTCAGTGCCGGCTCTCCCGGGCACGGCATGCAGGCGGATGACTTTATTGCCAGTGCTACTGCGATGGCGCGCGAAATAGCCGCTCCCATGGCGGACGTGGGCGAACGCATATTGCGTGCGGTCGAGGCGACGCGAAGCGTTGTTTCGGTCAACACGAATCTCGGGATCATATTGTTATGCGCGCCGCTGGTCCACGCAGCAACGGCCCGCATGGCCGAGCGCCGCTTGCGTGTGCGACTCCACGCGGTACTGGTCGCGCTGGATGTGTACGATGCGGAACTCGCTTATCGCGCCATTCGGCTGGCAGCGCCCGGCGGACTGGGACGAGCCGATCGCCATGATGTCGCACAGTCGCCAAGCGTCACGCTCTCGGAGGCGATGAATGAGGCGCGCGAGCGGGACAGAATTGCGTATCAGTATGTCAGCGACTTCGAGGACATATTTGAAACCGCATTGCCGGCGTTGCGCGAGACCCACGCGCGCTGGCGCAGCCGCGACTGGGCTGCAGTGTATGTTTATCTGGTCATGCTGGCGCGCTTCCTGGACAGCCTCATCGTTCGGAAACACGGAGTGGAAGTGGCAGCCGATGTTAGCCGGCAAGCAGCCGATCTCGAATCGGCACTGGCACGTGTAGATGATCCATCGCGGGAATTGCCGGCACTGGAGGCGTTCGATCGCCAGTTGAAGGCAAAGTCCATCAATCCGGGCACGACAGCCGATCTGACTGTTGCCGCCCTGGTTGCAATGGACCTGGAGGATTCGCTGGAAAAGCTGTCACCGGCAAGCCGGGCGGGCAGCGCCAGCGGATGAGTTCGTAGTCAACAGCGGGCATTGCCCGTGTTCATAACCAAGTCAAAAACCGAAGGAGGAGTATATGGCGAAGATTAACGGAGTATGCGTCGGCGAATCGCTGGTCGGCGATGGCAATGAAGTCGCGCACATCGACTTGCTGATCGGCCCACGGGGAAGTCCCGTGGAAACGGCATTCTGCAATACACTCACGAATAACAAGGATGGTTTTACTTCGCTGCTGGCCGTCGTTGCGCCAAATCTGCTGTGCAAGCCGGCAACCGTGATGTTCAACAAGGTCACGATCAAAGGGGCCAAGCAGGCCGTGCAGATGTTTGGACCGGCACAGCGCGCAGTCGCGATGGCCGTTGCGGATAGCGTGGCGGAAGGTGTCATTCCTGCGGACGAAGCGGACAATCTATTCATCTGCGTCGGCGTATTTATTCACTGGCAAGCGGCGGATGACAAAAAAATCCAGGACTACAACTACAAGGCCGTGAAGGAATCCATCGCGCGTGCCATCAAAGGCGAGCCGAGGGCATCCGAAGTAACCGCAAAACGCGGTTCAATGGACCATCCGTTCCAGGCACACAAGTAAAGCAAGCCCTGCATACGCCCGCTCCGCTGTCACGGAGCGGGCGTTTTGATCGAAAATGCGGAAGCGTTGCGAATTCAAATAAACTGCTTCAATTCGGATGGCCCGATTCGGCCGTCATGCAGGGCGCTTGCAATCAATGCGCCGGCGCCGCCGCATGCGGCAACGTGTTCAAGATCCTCCATTGAGCGTACACCTCCCGCTGCGTAAACACGGCATCCTGGCACGCGTTGCGCGAGGTTGACGATCAACTCGAAATCCGGCCCCTTCGCGCTGCCGACTCGCTCCAGGTTCATCGCCAATACGCGCTGCGGCCAATAGCGTTCCGGATAATCCAGCAATGGTTTCGGACCGATAAAGGCCTCACCCCTGAAATCCAGCGAAAGGATAAGCTCGTTGTCATGGCAAAGGTCACGAGCCACCTGCATAAAATCGGCCTGCTGCAGCGATTCGCTGCCAATAACAGCGCGGCCAAGTCCGGCGACAACCGACCGCTTTAGAGCTGTCTCGTTTGCAATTGCACTATCAATCCAGAACTCGATTGCTGGATGGCGTTCGCGCAAGCGCGCAAAGGTCTCTTGATTGCTGCCCTGATTCTGGATGGCGTCGAGATCTGCGAAATAAACCGTCCGGAACGGATGCAGTTTCAGCAGACCGGCCATGATTGTATGCGGATCAGATCCGTGACATAAATTGGATTCAACCGGCGCGTATTCTGCGCGGCGGCCTTGGCGTGCATGCACAACCTTGCCACGCAGAACGTCGATGACAGGAATCAGATGCAAGTTTGCCAAAACCATTGTTCAGGGTAAAAGGACAGGAAAAGCGGCTCGCGCCGGACACGGGCCATTCGGGTTCGGCGTGCCATCATGTAATTTTAGTCTGCGAGGTAATTGGTCCATGCGTATTCTGGTCTATGAATACATCACTGGCGGCGGCATGCTGGACGATTCGAACATGACGGCGCTCGCGCCTGAAGGCGATGCGATGCTGCGTGCGGTGGTGGATGATCTCACGGACATCCCCGGCACGGAAGTAACGGTCTTGCGTGATTTCAGATTGAAAGCAGATTTCCCGGCAAGACTGCGCATCGTGCATTCCGGCCAGTTTGCTGCGGTGTACCGTCAGGCACTGCTGGAGTGCGATGCGGTATGGCCCATAGCGCCTGAAACGGACGGCATCTTGCTACGGGTTACGAGCGAAATCCTGGCCACCGGTCGGACGCTGTTAGGCAGCCGTGCTGACGCGATTGCTGTTGCAGGAAGCAAACAGGCCACCGCTGCTGCGCTTGCCAGGGCCGGGGTCACGGTCGCTGCAGTGTATTCGGGCGAACCGGACATTCCTGCGTGTGTGGAAGAAATTGTGGCCAAGCCGGACGACGGCGCTGGGTGCCAGGACACGCTGCTGTTTCGCAATCGCGAGCAGCTTCGCAGTTGGTGCGGCCAGCATGCACGGCCCAAGACCGTGTACCAAGCGTATGTGCCGGGGGAAGCACGAAGTCTATCGCTATTGTGCTGTGACGGGGATGCGCGGATGCTGGCGTGCAATCTTCAGCACGTGGAAATTCACGAAGGAGCGTTCCGCTTCAACGGTGTGAGCGTCAATGCGGCGCGCGCCCATCCGTATTCAGCGTTGGCGAGTTCCATCGCGCGCGCCATGCCCGGCCTATGGGGTCTGTGCGGCGTGGATTTCATCGAAACCGACGCAGGACCCGTTGTAATTGAAGTGAACCCGCGACTGACCACTTCGTACGCCGGGCTGCATCGCGCGCTTGGCCTGAATCCCGCGCGGCTCGTGTTGGAGCTACCGGCCTCACTTGAGGCTCGTCGGGACAAAGAGCTCGAAATCCGCCTCGCGGAAATAACGGCTCATGCCAGGTAAACATGTATTGGGTTGGGATATTGGCGGCGCACATTTGAAGGTTGCCGCTGTAAACAGCAGCGGTAAAGTGGTGCGGATCCTATGCGTGCCTTGTCCGCTGTGGCAGGGGCTGGACTGTCTCGACCGTGCCCTCTCGGCCGCGCTCAAACAGATGCCGACAGCCGCGCTGCACGCAGTCACCATGACAGGCGAACTGTCCGATTTCTTTCGCAATCGGGCTCACGGCGTGAAGTCGATCATTGCGCGATTCGTAAGGCAGGTCCCGGCTTCTGTTACCGTCATCTATGCCGCTGCGCCCGGCTTTTTGACAACACGGCAGGCCGTCCGCAAAAGCGCTCTCGTCGCATCGGCGAACTGGCGGGCTAGCGCAGAACTGGTCGCCGGTTTGGTGCCGGACGGCCTGTTCGTCGATATCGGCAGCACCACGACCGATGTAGTGCCGTTCCGCGCCGGCCAACTCCGTAACCGCGGCTTAAACGACGCCGAACGATTGGCCCGAAACGAGTTGGTGTACACCGGCGTAGTCCGCACGCCGATCATGGCCCTGACCCAGCAGATCCGGTTCAATGGACAATGGATCGGCACCATGGCCGAATACTTCGCTACCACTTCGGATGTCTACCGCCTGACCGGCGAACTGCCCAAGGGAGCAGACCTGTTATCTACTGCCGACAATGGTGGCAAGAGCGTTCGCGACAGCGCGCGCCGGCTCGCTCGCATGATTGGCCGGGATGTGGAATCCGCGCCGCTGTCACGGTGGCGCCGCTGCGCCCGGGATCTCGCAGACTTACATTCAGGACAAATTAGGAAGGCATGTGAAAGCCTGTGCTCAGCCGCAAATCTGCCTGCGGGAGCGCCGATCATTGGGGCTGGAACAGGAAGGTTTCTGGTGAAGAAGCTCGCGAAACAGCTGCGTAGGCCCTATCGGGACTTCCACTCACTGGTCAATGTGTCGTCGCGTGCAGCCGGCCGAACGTCAGACTGTGCGCCCGCCGTAGCTGTCGCGCTGCTGGCACACGGGATCCGCAGCCAGTGACAGCCTGGGTCGTGAAGCTTGGCGGCAGCGTGTACAACTCTCCTGAGTTGCCGAAGTGGCTCGACGTCATTGCGGGAACCGGAGCGGGGAAAGTTATCCTAGTGCCGGGTGGCGGTCCGTGGGCCGATGAAGTGCGCACGGCCCAAAAAATCGACGGCTTCGATGATCGAACAGCGCACCGGAAGGCCTTGCTTGCAATGGAGCAATACGGACAAGTGCTTGCCAGAATGCGGTCGAACCTTGCGCCGGCGTCCTCTGTCGCCGGGATCAAACAAGTCTTGCAGCAAAAACAAATCGCCGTGTGGATGCCGTACGCCATGGTCGTGGAGGAACCCTCCATCGAGGCAAGTTGGGACGTAACCTCTGACAGTCTTGCGGCGTGGCTGACTTCGCGATTGGACGCTTCTGGATTAATGCTGATCAAGTCGGTTCAGATGGATGAACTGCAGCCGGGCATCGCAGAGCTGGTGCGGCTCGGATGGGTGGATCAAGCATTTGCGAGATTTGCGTCCGGCATACACGTGCCGATCATCGTGTTTGGCCTCGGCGGCCAACAGGCAGCGCTTGAACTGCTCGCGAGTCCTGCTGACGAGAACCGCTTTCCAGTGGCCCGACTGAACATTTGAACTTATCAATTGATAGATTTGGCGCTTGCATGCGCACGAGCGAATCATTGCGCGCTTGATATCTCGTGGACTTTCTTTATAAACTCCGGACTGCGTTTGCGAGCAAGGTATGCACGTCGCATGATGGAAAGTGTTTCGCCCGGAATTGAGGAGACTGAATGAAAAAATCAGCAGTGACGCCGGTCTGCGGACCGAACCCGGATAAGACACTGCTGCGCTCTCTTGACGATCTACCTGGTCCACGCGGAATTCCGATCCTCGGAAACGCACTCGACATCAAACCGAAGGAACTCCATCGTCTTCTCGGCGGCTGGGCCGATCAATTTGGTCCGCTGTTCGTTTTTCGGCTCGCCACACAGCGCCTCCTTACCATCGTGGATGCCGAAACCATCCAGCATGTGCTTCGAGAGAGGCCAGAGCTTTTTCGGCGCTGGAGCCGGATGGAAGACATCGCTAACGATATCGCAGCTAATGGTTTGTTCACCGCGGAGGGCGCCAAGTGGCGGCGCCAACGCAAATTTGTAATGCACGCGCTAAACGCAAGCCACGTACGCGAATTCATTCCTCGTCTTGAACAAGTGGTTGGCAGGCTGCGCCGCCGCTGGTGGCGTGCCGCGCTCTCCTCGGCATCGTTTGACGCTCATGTTGATCTGATGCGGTTGACGGTAGATGCCGCCAGCGGGTTGGCCTTCGGCAGGGATCTCAATACGCTGGAAGAAAAATCAGACCCAATCCAGAACCAGCTGGACAAGATATTCCCGGCAGTCGCTCGTCGGCTTACGGCGCTTTTCCCATATTGGCGTTACCTGCCCTTGCAGGCTGACAGAGAGGTCAATGATGCGGTTATGCAGGTGGGCAAATTGATCGATAGCCTGATAGCAGAGACCCGAGTGCGCCTT
>DATMZQ010000323.1:0-3226 GCA_035573615.1 Burkholderiales bacterium
ATAATCCGTTCGCACCGCCCAAGGAAAACCTCGCTGTCGTTGCACCCGCTCCGCTGGAGGCCAAGGCCCGGCTTGCAAGTGAGCAGGTCGACGATTATCTGATGGCGCATCAGCAGTTCTCGTCAGGAGCGACCTTGCCGGGCGTCGCCTCTTACGTGCGAATGGTTTCGGGGGATATGGAAGAAAAGCACTGACATGATGCACCGGGCGCTCTGGTTGCCTGCGCTGTTTGCGCTTGGCCTGTCCGGGGGCGTCACACGCGCGGATTCGCTTCAACAATCGGAAGGCCTGGCGCTGCTGCAAAAAATTGCCGATGCGGCGCGCGAACTGAACTACGCGGGCACATTCGTGTATCAGCATGGCGACCAGGTTGAAACATCGCGCATCGTTCATTTCGTCGAAGATGGCAACGAGTACGAGAAGCTGGAAACGCTCGATGGCCCGCGGCGCGAAGTCATTCGCAACAACGACGAAGTGCTCTGCTATTACCCCGATGCCAAAGTCGTGCGTAGCGACAAGCGCGTCGCCCGGCGGAGTTTCCCCGCACTCCTTCCAGAACAACTTTCTTCGCTGACCGATTATTACGAAATTCGCAAAGGCGAAGCCGAGCGTATCGGCGGCTTGAACTCCCAGGCGTTGGTCCTGGAACCCAAGGATGGGCTGCGTTACGGACACAAGTTCTGGGCCGATACAGCGTCCGGATTGCTTCTTAAAGCTCGGATGCTGAGCGAACGCCGCAACGTCGTGGAACAGTTCAGCTTCACTCAACTCACCATAGGATCCGCAGTAACGCGGGACATGGTTCAGCCGTCCTTCAATATCCGATTGCCGGAATGGCGCCTCGACCGCTATGCAAATGCCACCATCAGCGAACCGGAATCCGGATGGACAGTCAAGAATTTTCCCGCGGGATTCCGCAAAATCCTCGAGATGCGCCGCACCAAGCAGGGCAACGCCGCGTTGGTCACGCACCTGGTCTATTCCGACGGCCTGGCTGCCGTTTCGGTATTCATCGAGCCCGCCGCAAACCGCAACCGCATCAGCGAAGGCTTATCCCAGCAAGGCGCCATCAACATCTACACGCGCACGATCAACGATCAATTAGTGACCGTCCTGGGCGAAGCGCCCGCTGCGACGGTCATACAGATTGCGAATTCCCTGGTGCCGCGTTCCAGGTAATTTCGCAACGCGCGCTGAGCTATTATGCTGTTGACGTTCACTGTTCATCACCTAGGAAACCGCTGATGCTTAGAACAATGGTATTTTCCCTGTTGCTGTGGATGCCTGTGCTGGGCATGGCCCAGGTTCAGGGTTTGCCGGATTTTAGCGAACTGGTGGACAAACAGGGACCGGCAGTCGTCAATGTGAGCACGACTTCGACTGCACGCAGCGGTCCCGCTCAGGGTCAGGTTCCGGAGGACGACCCGTTCTACGACTTTTTCCGGCGTTTCGGCCCACCGCAGCCCCGCGACTATGAGACGCGTTCACTGGGTTCCGGCTTTATCGTCAGTGCCGACGGCTATATCCTGACCAATGCACATGTCGTGGACATGGCAGACGAAGTCACAGTTAAATTGAACGACAAGCGCGAGTTCAAAGCCAAAGTCATCGGTGCTGACAAACGTACCGACGTGGCCGTGATCAAAATTGAGGCAAGCGGGTTACCCGCTGTCCGGATTGGTGATCCCGAAAAATTGCGGGTTGGCGAATGGGTACTGGCGATCGGTTCTCCCTTTGGCTTCGAAAGTACCGTCACTGCCGGCATTGTCAGTGCCAAAGGGCGCTCGTTGCCGCAAGAGAATTACGTACCGTTCATCCAGACTGATGCCGCCATCAATCCTGGCAATTCCGGTGGCCCTTTGTTCAATGTGAAAGGTGAAGTCGTAGGCATCAATTCCCAGATTTACAGTCGCACCGGCGGATTCATGGGCTTGTCTTTCGCAATTCCCATTGACGTGGCAATGGACATCTCCAATCAGCTTCGCACCACGGGAAAGGTCAGCCGCGGTCGCATTGGCGTCGTGATCCAAGAGGTCACCAAGGAGCTCGCGGAGTCATTCGGGTTGCCCAAGACATCCGGCGCCCTGGTCAATTCGGTGGAAAAAGGCGCACCGGCGGACAAGGCGGGCATCGAGGCTTCGGATGTCATTCTTAAATTCGATGGGAAGACTGTCACATCGTCATCGGACTTGCCGCGCATCGTGGCCCAAACCCGGCCGGGCTCAAAAGTAATCGCGCAGGTGTGGCACAAGGGGGCTTCCCGCGACGTAACCATAACGGTGGCAGAAATGCCGGAGGAAAAAGTTGCTCAGCGCCCGGCGCGAAAAGATCCCAAGCCGGCAAATGTGGTTGCAAGGCTCGGCATGACCTTGAGCGAGCTCAGCCCGGATCAACGCAAGGAACTTGGATCCAGCGGTGGACTGCTGGTCGAGGATGCTCAAGGCCCCGCGGCCAAGGCCGGCATTCGCCGCGGCGACGTGCTTTTGGCCATCAACAACCAGGACGTAAAATCAGTCGAGCAACTCACCCAGCTGCTGAACCAGTTCGAGAAGGCGCGAAGTGTCGCATTGCTGATCAGGCGTGGCGATGGGTCACTGTACGTGCCGTTGCGCCTTGACGGAGGCTGAGCAGCAAGAAGCGGTGCGGTCGCACGAAGAGCAGGGCGCTGGTCTGAATGGGGGCGAGAAAGCCGCTCGCCGCGGTGCAAAATCCGCTACAATTTCGCCCTCTGGAATTCACATGAAAGGGCACGCTCGTGCCCTTTTTTACTGATGCAGCATATCCGCAATTTTTCGATCATTGCCCACATAGACCATGGCAAATCCACACTTGCGGACCGGTTCATCCAGCTTTGCGGCGGACTTTCCGATCGTGAAATGGAGGAGCAGGTGCTCGACTCGATGGATCTGGAGCGTGAGCGCGGCATAACCATCAAGGCGCAAACTGCTGCTTTGCGCTACAAGGCACGTGACGGCCAGGTCTACCAACTCAATCTGATTGATACGCCGGGTCATGTCGATTTTTCCTACGAAGTAAGCCGGTCATTGGCAGCCTGCGAAGGCGCGCTGCTGGTGGTTGACGCTTCCCAGGGCGTTGAAGCGCAGACCGTCGCGAATTGCTATACCGCCATAGAGCAGGGCGTCGAAGTGGTTCCGGTGCTCAACAAGATTGATTTGCCTTCAGCGGATCCGGAGCGGGTGATCGCGGAAATCGAGGACATCATCGG
>DATMZQ010000324.1:0-2995 GCA_035573615.1 Burkholderiales bacterium
GGTTTTCTCGCGATGAGACGCCATGGAAAGGCGTCAACCGGCTGGTTGAGGCGCATGTAATTGAAGTCGGGCGCGCGGGACCGCAAGCGCGCGAATACTGGCAACCCGATCTCTTTTCGCCGCTGTCATACCGGAGCGATGACGAGTACGCCGATCATTACCGCCATCTCTTTACTGACTCAGTCCGGCGCACGGCGCGCTCCCACAGGAAACTTGCAGTCGAAGTAAGCGGCGGCCTCGACTCTTCGGCGATACTTGCCGTCGCCGAAAATCTGCGACGGCGGCAGGAACTTCCGGCCCCCGGCATCGCGGCTTACACGCTCAAGTTCGACGAGGATCCTGAAGCCAACGAATTGGAGTACGCCCGCGCTGTCAGCGTCCACGTCGGCATTCCGGTGCACGAAGTGAGTCCCATGTACAATCCATTGTCGTGGTACCGGACCTGGGCGAAAACCTACAAGGAATTCCCCGGCTATCCGAACGGCGTAATGGCAATGGGACTCAGGGAAGTCGCCCGGGACGAAGGATGCCGGGTCGTGCTGAGCGGTGTCGGCGGCGACGAATGGTTGTGGGGAAACCGGGCCTATTACGCCGAGGAACTGGCTTCCGGTCGGTGGCGCAGCCTGTATGAATGCGTGAGAACGGATTGCAGGGAGGCCGGTGCAATGAACGCTCTGTGGTGGCTGGGACGGCATGCTGCGATGTTGTTGCCGAGGTGCGCCGAGGAAACGTTGCGCCGGATGCGTGCGGTATTCAGCGTCCGCGTGAATGACCGAAAAGCATGGCTCACGCCGAAATTGAGAAAAATCGCTTCGCAGCGGAAAGCGGATCTGGCGCTTTCATTTGAGAGCCGCCGGTTCGGACGCGCCGGACAACGCATCCAGTACGAGACGCTGTATTCGGCTTATTCCGTGATCGCGCGGGAACTCGACGAGCGCGCAGCGGCGAGCGTTGGCATGGAAGTGCGCCTGCCTTTCTGGAACACGGCGATGGTGCAATTTGCCTTTTCCACGCCGGAGCGGCTCCGGCTACGTGGCGGGACGCCGAAAATCCTGCACCGGCGTGCCATGGCGGGGCTGCTTCCCGGAAATGTGCTGGAACGCAAAGACAAGTCGGACTTCATGGTGACTTTCAGGCGGCACGCCGATGCGATCAACAGCGACAGATCGCTGGATATGAGGCGCGAACAGCATGAATGGGTGTTAGAGTCGCGAACCATGGAAATGTATAATCAGTTCGGCAATCGGCAGTACGAAGGCGAGCCGGAGTGGATGTTATGGAGCCTTTTTGGCTGGAGTGCGCTGGCGTCCGGCCTGGAAATTTAGGCGTGCGTTGCGCACCTTGAGCGGGACCAGAAGGATCTAATATGGAGACGCCAATGAAACCGAAACAGGCACCGAAGACAACAACGGCGAGTGTGGCGAGCCGCGATAAGGCGCATAAGAAAGCCTATCAACAGCCTGCGCTGCGCGCACTTGGCGCGCTTCATCTTCTGACCCGGTCTGGCGTTTCATCGATGAACGGAGATGGCGGCGCGCTCATGATGCCGTGAGCAGCATGCTGGAAGAGCATCTCGAGTATGTCTCGGATGCCTTGAGGCTCGAGTATTTCAGGTCTGCCATCGGCAAGACAGTGAAACGCGGCGGTCGCGTCGCCGATCTCGGCAGTGGCTCCGGGATACTGGGGCTGCTGTGCGCGCAGGCAGGAGCCGCGCATGTTCACTTCATTGACGACAGTGCGATGATCGACATCGCACGCGAGACCGTGCAGCGCGCGGGATTTGGCGATCGCGCCTCGTTTATCAAGGGGCGATCACAACGCGTCGATCTGCCGGAGCGGGTCGATGTCGTCATTTGCGACCACGTCGGCCATTTCGGCTTCGATTACGGCATTGCCGGCCTTTTCCAGGACGCAAAGCGGCGTTTTCTGAAGCCCGGCGGTACGTTGATCCCGGGACGGATCAAGCTGCATATCGCCGCGCTGCAGTCCGAGCAGTGCCAATTGCTGGCGCAAGCCTGGAAAGCCCGCGATGTTCCGGACGAATATCGCTGGCTGCGCCGGTTTTCGGTCAACTGCAAGCATTCGGTCAACGTGAAGCGCGACGAACTGCTTGGCGCACCCGCCGAGATGGGCGGCATTGATTTCCACGACGACCAGCCGGATTTCTTTTCCTGGACGGCCGAAATGCGCATCGAGCGCGAAGGTGTCATGCATGGACTGGTGGGCTGGTTTGACTGTGAATTGGCCGAAGGCGCCTGGATGACAAATTCGCCCCTGGCGGAGAAACCGATACGGCGCCGTCAGGCCTTCATGCCGGTCGGCGACCCTGTTCCAGTCAGATCGGGGGACCTGGTGAAGGCAAGAGTGATGGCCCGGCCTGATGACAACCAGATCGCATGGATTGCGGAGTTTCCGGCCACCGGCCTGCGCCGCAGCCATTCGACCTGGGAAGGAATGTTGATCTCTCCCGTGGATCTCTTCATGTCAGAACCGAACCGTGTGCCGCGCCCAAGCCGGGAGGGAATCGCGCGAATGAGCGTGCTTGGCTACTGCGACGGCAGGCGCACAGTCCGGGAAATCGAGCGGGCCATATTGCGGCACCACGCCGACCTTTTTCCGTCCCCGGCGGAAATTTCGCGCTTCGTCGCGCATGTGCTTGGCAGGGATACGGTTTAGCCATGGAGTTCAGCCTTCAGGACGCGCGCGCGCAGCCTGCCATGGACATCGCGCCGTTTCATGAATGGTCGTTTCCGGACGGTGCATTGTGGACACAGTTCTACCGAACAAAAGAGGGTTACCTGTTGCGCTTTCCCGGATTGGCTGATTTCCAGGTTTCCGCGGACGACCTTGCCGTAACCTGCCACCCGGCGCCGGAGGCGACCGGCGAAACATCCAGGCATCTTTATCTGAACCAGGTGCTGCCGCTCGTCTTGAGCAAGCTGGGCAAGCTGGTTTTTCACGCCAGCGCGATCGAGGTTGAAAACGGGGCGGTCGC
>DATMZQ010000325.1:0-2456 GCA_035573615.1 Burkholderiales bacterium
GCAGACGGCCGCGGCGAAGAACTACGGGCCACTGTTTGCAAAATACGCGGCCATGGAGATTCCATTAGTTGCGGCTGATCCCCAGGCCCGCGAAATTGGGCAGCGGTTGTTTTTGAATTATTGTTCGCAATGCCATGCCTCCGACGCGCGTGGCGGACGCGGATTTCCGAATCTGACCGATGGCGATTGGCTGTATGGCGGCGACCCGGCCATCATCCAGGCCACCATCATGTCGGGGCGCAACGGCATCATGCCGCCGCTTGGTGCGGCGCTTGGCGAAGAGGCCGTCAAGAATGTCGCCAACTATGTGTTATTGCTATCCGGGTCGGAACACGATGCTGCTCTGGCGGCGAAAGGCAAGGAAACGTTTACGACGATCTGCGCCGCATGCCATGGCGTGGACGGCAAAGGCAACCAGGCGCTCGGCGCACCGAATCTGACTGACCGTGTCTGGCTCTACGGCGGCAACCTTACAACCATTTCGGAAACCATCCGCAATGGCCGCAACAACAAGATGCCTGCGTGGGGTGAATTCCTCGGAGACGAAAAAACCCATCTTCTCGCCGCGTATGTGTGGGGCCTTTCGAATGGCAAGTGATAAGGTCGGCTACGCTGCGCACTATGAGCAACAAGTGACTGGCTGGCGCAACGGCAGTGCGCAGTATGGTTCGCTGTCGATTGCGCTGCACTGGGTGATGCTGTTGTTGCTGATTGCGGTCTACGCGACCATTGAGCTGCGCGGAATGTTTCCGAAGGGAAGCGACCCACGCGAAGCCATGAAGGCGTGGCATTTCATGCTGGGTTTGGCTGTCTTCGGGTTGGTTTGGTTGCGACTCCTCATTCAGGCGACGGCCGGCCCGGTTCCTGCCATCGTGCCGGTCCAGCCGCGCTGGCAAGCCCTATCGGCAAAATTGATGCATGTTCTGCTTTATCTGTTCATGATCGCCATGCCGATATTGGGCTGGCTGGTGCTGAGCGCGGAAGGCAAGCCAATTCCGTTCTTCGGCGTCAACCTGCCCGCGTTGATTGCCGAAAACAAAGAGTCCGCCAAGTCGCTCCAGGAGATTCACGAGACCGTTGGTGAATTGGGCTACTGGCTCATCGGCGTGCATGCTGCTGCCGCGCTGTTCCATCACTATGTCGTGCGGGACAACACGCTGAGCCGCATGTTATTTGCCCGGCGCTGACATGCAAGGCAACGTAACCCCGCCGCTCGCCGTACCGGCGGCGCCCGTGGAGCAGGCGCTCTACGAAATCCGCAAGAAAATCTATCCGCGTGCGGTCACCGGCACCTTTGCGCTCTGGCGCTGGCTGTTCGTCTGGGGCACGCAAGTGGTGTTTTATGGCGTGCCGTGGCTGCAGTGGAATGGCCGGCAGGCTGTGCTGTTCGACCTGGCGCACCGCAAGTTCTACATCTTCGGCTTGGTATTCTGGCCGCAGGATATTTTTTACCTGACGGTACTGCTGATCATTTCGGCGTACTCGCTGTTTCTGTTCACCGCGGTGGCGGGCCGCCTCTGGTGCGGCTATGCGTGTCCGCAAACGGTCTATACCGAAATCTTTTTGTGGATCGAGAAAATCATTGAAGGCGACCGGCTCAAGCGCATGAAGCTGGACGGTTCGCGGCTATCGGTCCGTAAGGTAGCCCTGAAAGCTGCAAAGCACGCGGCGTGGATTGCGCTGGCGCTGTGGACCGGTTTTACCTTCGTCGGCTATTTCACGCCGATACATGAAGTCAGCAGGGAAACGTTCGCGCTGGCTCTGGGGCCGTGGGAGTCGTTCTGGATTCTGTTCTATGGCTTTGCCACCTACGGCAATGCCGGCTGGATGCGCGAGCAGGTCTGCAAGTACATGTGTCCGTATGCGCGCTTCCAGAGCGTGATGTTCGACCCGGATACGCTCGTCATTACCTATGACCGCGAACGCGGCGAGCCGCGCGGCGCACGTTCCCGCAGTGCCGACCAGAAGGCAATGGGTCTGGGCCATTGCGTCGATTGCGGCATCTGCGTGCAAGTCTGTCCCACGGGCATCGATATCCGCAACGGGCTTCAGTATGAATGCATCGGCTGCGCCGCCTGCATCGACGGCTGCGATCAGGTCATGGACAAGATGGGCTATCCGAAAGGCCTGATCCGTTACTCGAGCGAGACTGCACTCAAGCGCCATTTGTCTCTACGCGACATGATGCGTCGGGTCCTGCGACCGCGCGTGCTGCTGTATACCGGGATTCTTTGGGCAATCATCCTGGTTGCGGCCATAGCGCTGTATCAGCGGGTCCCGGTAAAACTGGATGTGATCCGCGACCGCATTGCGACCGCTCAGGGCAGCGATGAGAATGAAGTTGAAAATGTCTACCGCCTGCAGATCATGAACACATCGGAAATCCCGCGGCGTTTTCTAGTCACGGTGAGCGGGCCGGATTCGCTGGAGTTGGAAGGCGGCCATGAGCCGGTAGA
>DATMZQ010000326.1:0-3956 GCA_035573615.1 Burkholderiales bacterium
ACTGTCCGGATTCTAATGGACTTCCAGACGCGCGATCGGGAAACGCACTGCAGCGAGATGACGCGCGTTGTTGCCTTTGGATCGAGGGCCAAGCTCGGGTATGCTGCAGAGCCCTATCCAACTTTGCCTTTTTCAGAGTGCAATGACATGAGCCCCTTCCTGTCCGCGAAAAAACTTGCATCGGCTATCCGCCGCAAACAAATTCGCAGCGTTGAGCTGCTCGATTCTTATCTGGAGCGCGTCAGGCGGCTGAATCCGCAGCTCAACGCCATCATCGTGCTAGACGAAAAGCGGGCACGCGAGCAGGCGCGCAAAGCTGATCGCGCCGCTGCCAAGGGTGAGTGGAACGGCCCATTGCACGGAGTTCCGATGACGGTGAAAGAATCCTTCGATCTTGAAGGTCACCCCACTACCTGGGGGCGAACGGACATGAAGGGCAACATCGCAAAAAAAAATGCTCTCGCCGTGCAGCGCTTGATGGACGCCGGCGCGGTCGTGTTCGGCAAGACCAATGTGCCGGCGCTGCTGGCAGACTGGCAGACGTTCAATCCCGTCTACGGCACGACCAACAACCCGTGGGATGTCACGCGCGGTCCGGGGGGCTCTTCCGGCGGCGCCGCGGCGGCGCTGGCGGCAGGCTTGACGGGACTCGAACTGGGCAGCGATATCGGCGCCTCCATTCGAAATCCCGCGCATTTCTGCGGCGTATTCGGCCATAAGCCGACCTTCCGGCTGTGCTCGAGCACCGGACATAATTTGCCTCCGAACCTGGCGGTCAAAGATATGGCGGTCATTGGTCCAATGGCGCGCAGCGCGGATGACCTGGAGCTAGCGCTGAAACTGATTGCGCAACCCGACGAGGTAGAGGCGCGCGGGCTGAGAGTCGCGCTGGCGAAGCCAAAGCCAGACGTAAAGAAACTGAAGATCGCCGTGCTGACTTCAGCGGCGACGGCGGAAGTCGACGATTCGGTACAAGCCGCGGTACGGGCCGCGGCAAATGCATTTGCAAAGCGCGGCGCAAAAATCAGTGAAACGGCGCGGCCGGATTTTGACTTGCACGAGGCCCACCGCACTTTTATACACTTGCTGCGCGGGGCAACTTCGTCTGCGCTCAGCGAAGAACAGTTTGCACGCCAGCGTGAACTCGCCGCCAATCTCAAACCGCAAGAGGAAGGTTACGCGGCCTGGATGCTGCACGCGAATACGATGCCCGTGCGGGAGTGGCATAGTTGGAACGAAAAACGCGAGCGGGTTCGCCACGCGTGGGCCACATTCTTCCGCGAATGGGATCTGCTGCTCTGCCCGACGGCCGCGACCGCCGCGTTTGAGCACAATCAGAAAGGCGAGCGCTGGGAGCGCATGGTGATGGTCAACGGCAAGCCGCAACCTTCGACCACGCAAATGTTTTGGGCCGGCTTCCCCGGCATGGCTTACTTGCCTTCGACAATTGCGCCCGCAGGATTCACGCGGGAAGGATTACCCATGGGCGTACAGATTGTCGGACCGCAATACGGCGATCTGGCGACCATCGCCGCCGCGCAATTCCTGGAACGCGAGTTCCAGCCTTTCGTCGCTCCAAAAGGGTACGAATGATTCAGGACGACCATGCAACAACCAGGTTCAGGTCAGATCAGTCTCGGACTGCGCGCCTTCCATGGACGGCACTGTTCCAGCTGGGCCGCGAGCCGAAATAGTGTTGCCTCGTCGCCGAAACGACCGGCGAAATGCGATCCGATGGGAAGACCCTCCGCATTCCAGTAAAGCGGTACGGACATGGCCGGCTGCCCCGTGACATTGCAGATTGCCGGAATCGGCGCAAAGGCCCAGGCTCGGCGGAATGCCGCGAACAGGTCTTCAGATGGCGCATCAAAGCTTCCGAGCAATGGAGGTGGCTCGGTCACCACCGGCGTCAGCCAGACGTCGAAGTCGGAAAAAAACCGGGCAACGCTGCGCGCCATGTCCTGTAATTCGCAAATAGCCGACTGATATTCGGATGCGCTTATGTGGCTGCCCGTTTCGTACAGAAACCAGGTAACTGGTTCGACCTCACCGCTGGCTATGCGCATGCCGCGGCAATGAGCAATGCCGTCAAGGTTCGCAGCACAACCGGCGGCCCACAATGTCGTAAACAAGTGAGCCGCTCTCAGATAATCGATGCGCGGACCGGCATTGATTACCTGATGGCCGAGATCGCGGCAAACGAGTGCGGCATCCTGGAGCGCAGCGGCGCAATCCGGGTGCAGGTCAGCGACGCTCGGTGCTGAAAATGCAATGCGCAATCGCCCCGGGTGAACGTCCGCTTCTTGCAAAAAACTCCGTGGCGGCGCAGGCACACAATAGGGATCGCCCAACTCCGGCCTTGCAGTGGCATCGAGCAGGGCTGCGCTATCGCGCACCGATCGCGTGATCGCATGTTCAACCACCAGCCGGCCAGGGATGTCGCCATAGTGCGGTCCGCATGGATTTCGTGCGCGTGTGGGTTTCAGGCCGAACACGCCGCAGCATGATGCGGGGATGCGGATGGATCCCCCTCCATCAGTCCCGTGCGCCATTGTGACCATGCCCGCAGCAACCGCCGCAGCCGAGCCGCCGCTTGACCCCCCAGGCGAGCGCTGCGGATTCCAGGGATTGCGTGTGGCGCCAAACATCCTGGGTTCGGTGGTTGGGAGAAGGCCGAATTCCGCGCAGTTCGTTTTGCCAAGGATGATTAATCCCGCCCGTTTAAGCCGCGCCACCAGTGCGCTATCGTGTCCGGCGACCCGGCTACGCAGCACCGACGATGCTGACGTCGTCGGTACGCCCGCGTACAACGCCAGGCTGTCCTTGAGTAAAAAAGGTACACCAGCAAACGGCGCGTCAGGCAGACGACCCCGCGCAATTCTTCTGGCATCCGCATACATTGTCGCGACCACCGCATTGATGTGCGGATTCAGCCGCTCGATGCGCGCGATTGCGGCCTCGACTAATTCAGTCGCGGAAACTTCCTTGCGCCGAACAAGGTCCGCCAATTCGATAGCGTCGAACCGCGCGAAATCGTTTACCGGCACCAAGCGCTGTTCATCCATTGCGATTAGGGAAGGGTTGATTGTCTCCTTCCCGCACCAGGCACAAGAGCGCTGCTCCGACCACGAACAAAATCAGGATCGTGAGAATAGCGACTCGCGAACTGCCGGTAAGGGAGGCGGTGATCCCCATCAGCAACGGGCCGAGCACGGTGGCGAATTTGCCGGCCATGTTATAGAAGCCGAAGAACTCGCCTGCCTGGGCCGTTGGAATGATTTGCGCATAAAGCGAGCGTGATAAGGATTGCACCGCACCTTGCACCAGTCCGATTACCGTTGCGAGTGCATAAAACTCCCAAACTTCAGTCATGGCATAGCTGCATACCGTTACGCCGGCGTAGGTGCCGATGGACACGAAGATGGCGGGCTTGGCCCCGAAGCGTTCTCCCGCGTATCCGAATGCAAGCGCGGCGGGAAAGCCGACAAATTGCGTAATCAGAAGCGCCACGATCAGGCTCTTCGGATCGAAGCCGAGGGCCATGCCGTAGTCCAGCGCCATGCGTGCGATGGTATAAACGCCATCGATGTAAAGCCAGTAAGCCAGCAAGAATAACCAGACTTCGCGCAAATTTCTCACATGCCGAAAGGTGGCGGCGAACTGGCGCAGGCCTTCCCGCACCACGCGGCAAACGCCGTGCGTGGAAGGGCCCGCAGGTTCTCTGACGAAGACCAGAAGCGGGACGGAAAACACGACCCACCACGCGGCGACCATCACAAATGAAACGCGCACCGCTTGCGTACTGTCGGCAAGTCCGAAACGTTCTGGCCAGAGTGTCATTGCGACGTTCAGTGCAAACAACAACCCGCCCCCCAGATATCCCAGCCCAAACCCAAGCGCGGATACATAGTGCAAATGTTTTCCCTGGGCGACTGAAACGATCAGTGCGTCATAGA
>DATMZQ010000327.1:0-3685 GCA_035573615.1 Burkholderiales bacterium
TGGCGCAAAAGGCGAAGGTCAGGGCCGGGTTCCTGCCGTATGGGGCCTGAACTCCTTTAACGCTGGCGCGGGACTCAACAACGTCCAGAAACTGGCCGGATTCATCTGGGCCAACATGCCGATGGGCAACGAGCGCAGTCTGACTTACCAGGAGGCGCTGGACGTGGCTGCGTTCATCAATCTGCAGTATCGCGCGTTCGACCCGCGTGAAGGGCGGCTCAAGAAGCTGGCGGAGAGGATATACCACCGTCTTACGTTGATATTCGGGAAGGACAATCCATGACGGCGCCGGCGTTGCCGGGACTGCCATGAGCCTGCTGCGCGAAATGCTGCCCGATCTCTCGTGGTGGCGATCAGCCGACTGGCGGCGCGAAGCGATTGCAGGATGGACCGGAGCGCTTCTGGTTATTCCCCAGGCCATCACGTTTGCCTACCTCTCGGGCGTCGCGCCCGAATACGGACTGTACTGCGCGGTATTCGTAGCCTTGCTGTCGAGTCTATTCGGCAACTCACCGATGGTCGGCGGCCCCAATACCGCAGTGGCGATCCTGCTGGGCCTGACCGTGCTGCCCTTTGCCGGTCGCGGCAGCCCGTTGTTTACGGAGTTGGTCCTGGTACTGAGCCTGGTGGTCGGGCTGATCCAGATCCTCATCTGGTTGCTGCGCGGTGCGGAGCTCTTCCGCTACTTCAGTCCGGCGGCGATCACCGGCATCAAGGCGGGCGTTGGCGTACTGCTGATCACCTCGGCGTTGGAAGGCGGGCTGGGCCTGTCGCCGATGACGACGAATTTCTTCTATGAAAAGTTCTACATTGCGTTGGTGTCGTGGCAAGACCTGGTCAATCCGTACGCAGCAACCGTCAGCGGTGTCACCATCGCGGCGGGCCTGCTGTTGAAGAAAAACTGGCCTCGCAGTTACATCATCGGCGCTGTGCTGATCGGAACCCTGGTTGGCGCAGGGATCTATGGGCTGCTTGGACCCGTGCAATCTCAACTGGAACTGCTGGGGCATGTCACCCTGCGCGGCTTGCCTTTGAACGTGCCGCGAATTGGACCGCAGCATTGGCTGTTCCTGGAGCAGGTTGTGCCGCAGGCCATGGCGATCGCGGTACTTGGCCTCGCGCAGTCGCTGGTGATCGCGCGCGATCTGAAAGCGCGCGCGGCGAGAGATCTCGACCTGCACAAGGAGGTCTTTGCGCAAGGCATCTCGAACGCATTGAGTCCGTTTTTCTCGGCCTTCGCGGGTTCCGGCAGTTTCAATCGGACCAGCGTTGCGTTGGAAATGGGCGCACGCACACCTGCCTCGGGCATCGTCGCGGCCTTTGCCGTGGTCGTGATCGCATGGGCGCTGGGGCCGCTTCTGGTCTGGTTGCCGATGCCGGTCATCGCCGGCGTCATGACGCTCGTGGGCATCGGCATGATCCAGGGCAAAGAAATCCGGCCGTTGCTGAACCGCGTAGACGGCCCGGTATTCCTGATCACCGTACTGGCGATCATTTTCGTGAGCCTGGAGATCGGCATCCTCGTTGCCGTGGCAGTCTCGGTGGGTTTCTTCGTTGCCAGCGCGTCCAAAGTGAAATTGGCGGTTTCGCGCGAAGGCGACAAAGAGCACATCGTCGTCAGCGGCAATCTCTTCTACGCATCGCTCGATCATCTTGCCAAGCAACTACGAAGCGATCCATCCACGCGCACCATCCTCGATCTGGGTCGTGTTCCCTATTGCGATGCGTCGGCGCTGGCTCTTTTCGAATCAATCCGGCGGGAACGACAGCGCTGCGGTGGCCAACTGGATGTCGTCGCCGCTTGATAAATCGTCCCGCGCATGACTCCGTCGCGCAGGCCGAGTAGTATGGGCCGGGCTGCCCGTCGCACGCATGACTCCCGGCGCGGCGGAATGTGGCACTGTTGTTTGGAGGTATATCGATAGAATGGTAGATCGCGTATCCGCTTCTTCCCGGGCGTGCTCACCTGACTAAGGAATCGAGATGAAACATATCGCATTGATGGCGTTGCGCGTTTTCCTGGTGTTGGGTATGCCGCTGGTTGCGCAGGCGCACGAGGACGAATCAATACCGACCGGCGCGCCGGACAAACTGGGTGCGGTCATGTTTCCGGTTTCCTGCAGCCCCGCTGCCCAGGAACAGTTCAACCGCGGCTTGGCGATGCTGCATTCCTTTTTCTACCCCGAGGCGGCGAAGACCTTCACCAAGGCGACCGAACTGGATCCCTCTTGCGCAATGGGTCACTGGGGAGTCGCCATGAGTTGGTGGTATCCGCTGTGGTATCCCCCAACCCGGGATTCGTTTAACCGAGGCAAAGCCGCTCTGGAGAAGGCAGTCATGACCGGGGCGCCCACGGAACGCGAACGTGCCTACATTGCGGCGCTCGGCGAGTTCTATGGCGACTTCGAGAAGGCGGACAACAAAACGCGCACCCTTGCCTATGAAAAGGCCATGGGCGCACTGGTCCAGAAGTTTCCCGAAGACCTGGAGGCCGCGACGTTCTACGCTCTTGCGCTTCAGGCTACTGCGAATCCAAACGACAAGACGTACGCAAATCAGCTCAAGAGCGCCGGTATCCTCGAGAAGATATTCGCCGAGTATCCAGAACATCCCGGCGTTGCACATTATCTGATCCATGCATACGATTATCCGGAGCTGGCACCACGGGCGCTCAAGGCCGCGCGCCTCTATGGTGCCATCGCGCCGAGCATGCCGCACGCGTTGCACATGCCATCCCACACCTATATTGCGCTTGGCCTGTGGCAGGACTCGATCGAGTCCAATCTCGCCGCCAGCGCCGCGGCCCGTAAGCTAGGCTGGATTCCGGAAGAACTTCACAGCAAGGACTATCTGGTGTACGCGTACCTGCAGCTTGCCCAGTCCGCATCGGCCAAAGACATGTTGCAGAAAATCGCCGAGGTCAAGATCGACGAGAGCGCACGCACCCTGCCGGTCGATTACGCCGTTGCTGCCTCTCCGGCGCGGTATGTACTCGAACAGCAGCGCTGGGAAGAGGCGGCCAGACTCCAGCCGCAGCCGAGTCGCTTTCCTGCGACCCAGGCGTTGACGCATTTTGCGCGCGCGATTGGGGCAGCGCATCTTGGTGCGACGAGCGAGGCGGAAAAGGAAATCGCGCAAATCACGCAGATTCGCGACGGGCTCGTGCAATCGAAACAGGATTACTGGGTCAAGCAGGTCGAGGTGCAGCGCCAGGCGGCGCAGGCGTGGCTGGCATGGGCGAGTGGTGACAACGCGCAGGCAGTCGAGCAGATGCGCAGTGCTGTCGCGCTCGAAGAATCCACCTATAAACACCCGATCACACCGGGACAGCTACTGCCAGCGCGAGAACTGATGGGAGACCTGCTCATGGCGATCGGTCAGCCCGGTCAAGCGCTGACAGAGTACGAGGCTTCGTTACGCTCCAACCCGAATCGCTTCAACGGGATTTTTGGCGCCGCACGCTCGGCCGAATTGGCGGGGTTCGGAAGCAAGGCCGCGGACTACTACCGCAAACTGCTGGACCTTGGACAGACGGCGGAAAGCGAACGCAAGGAGATCCGCCAGGCGAAGCTTTTCCTGTCGAACAGGTGATCGCAGGAATATCTCCGGTGGCATGGGCAAAAATTTGGATCAGATTGCCAGCGGACAATTTTCTTTCGGTAGTACCACCGACATGCAGGCCCCG
>DATMZQ010000328.1:0-3399 GCA_035573615.1 Burkholderiales bacterium
AAAAAAAAAGATCGTCGTTCAAAAAGGAGCGTAGTTTCTCCGGTGAATCGACTCCTTTGGAGATAGCCAGGGAAAGTGCCGACTCGATCTTGCGACGGATATCGGCAGAGGTAAGGGCGACTGGAATGGAACCGCGAGTCCCCCAGAAGCGGACCAGCATCCTCTAGGCCTGATAGGCCTTGAACGCCGCGGGCGAAAATCTTGACAGTGCATCGCCCACGGTGGCGAAAGTTTCGAAAACCAGTGTGAAGCGACTGATCTCGAAAATTTCCTGCACCACCGGCTGCATGGCAGCTACCACTATCGTGCCGCCTTGCGCATGCGCTTGCTTCTCCGCGAGCATAAAGCAGCGCAGTCCTGCACTGCTGATGTAATCCACGCCATTGAGATCCAGTACTATCGTCTGCCCATCCTTCTTGCACCGATCGATGAAAGGGCCCACTTCTCTGCGAAACTCTTCGCTATTGGCATGATCGATCCGCCCCTCGGGCGAAAGCACGAGCACATCGCCGTAAAGCTCATTTTTGATTGTCATTCAGTCTTCCCGTCCGGACAATAACCACCAACCCGCATGCCAGCTGATGATTTACCGATTCAGCAGGTTGCCTCACAGGGGCAAAGCAATTCAGCGAAGGCCGTATTAAACCTGAAAATACAGCATGTCGGTGTTCAAGATCAGGAAAAGACCGAAAAACTTTCAAAGTTTCCGGACAACAATTGATCGGTCGTCCGGCAACCAAGCCAACCGCCAATTACGGTGGCATAAACTCGCCGAAAATCCGTGGTGAAAATCAGGTTGTCACCCTCGTCCAGATTAGTCAGGCTAACCGGTATCCCGTAGTGCCCTCCCGTCACCGCCTTGCCGATTATATACATGTGGTTTGCGGTTCCATGATCGGTGCCGAGACTGGTATTTTCCGGCACGCGACGGCCGAACTCCGAGAAGACAAGTACCGTCACATCCTGGCCACGGCCAATACGGTCCATATCCTTCATGAAACCCTGGACCGCATCGGAGACGTAAGTCAGAAGTCGCTGATGCAGATCCGATTGCTGCACATGGGTGTCGAAAGCGTTGTGACGATATGACGTGTAATAGAGGCGAGTCGGCATACCTGCCGCAATGAGTGATGCAACTTTAGGGAGTTGTACCGGCACAATGCCGTAGTCCACTGGAGTCTTGTAGCTGGACCAGGCTTCACGTACCAGCTGGGAAGCTTCCCGGGCGCTTTTTGCCACCTCGATCAAATACTCTTTTGAGGGACTGGAGCCTCGCTCCATGTCTGGCACGCCATCCAGCAGGGCACGCTCCTGGTATAGCCCTTTGCGCCCGAATTTCTCGGGATCATCGAATACTACCGGGACATGCTCGCGGGCCCGCACAGCGAGGGATTGCACCTCGTCGATATTGACTATGAAATTTGGAGTTGATTTTCTGTCGATTGCGTCAGCTACCCGACCCACCCAGCCATACTCCTCGCCGCGGTTCGGTGCACCAGTGTGCCAATAGGCCATCGAAGTAAAGTGGGAGAACGACGGTTGCGCATAGCCGCACCCGTGCACGATCGCCATCCTGCCATCTTTGTACAGCCGCTCGAATCCGGCCATACCGGCGTTGAAGCCATAGCGATCGTCAATCTTGCGTAATTTCGCTGGAGGAATTCCGATTTTCGGGCGGTGACGATAGTAAGCGTCATCGTGATAAGGAACCAGTGTATTCAGTCCGTCGTTGCCACCAGACAATTCAAGAACGACCAAGATACGCGTAGAGGGCTTCGCCTCCGCAGCCATTGCACGCGAAAACAGCAGAGGCATCGCACCCGCGCCGATACTTGTCAGTCCAGCGCGCAGTATCTCGCGCCGCGTCCAGGTTTTCATGTTCGAAGAATGGCTTTTCATGATGTGTTTTTCCGAGCAATTGCGGACAAAGTCGAGATCCAGTGACCGCGAAGAGTATTCATCCGAGCTGGTATTCGGGCAAAGAAAGAATCACATGGAGCGTGCTGCGCAGCGGCTCTTCTAGAAAGCTCGCAGCAGCCGTTATATCAGCAGTGCCAAGTTCTCCTTCCAGGAACTTTGCAATGCGCTCGTGCACTTGAGCATTCACTTGCACCGACAAGAATCGCGCTATCAGATAATCAGCTGCCTGCCGTGCGTTCTTGCACCCCGCGGCCAGGACCATGGCAGACAGGTCAACTTGGGCCGTTGCGCGCGGGATAGGCTTAACCTTCTGCAATGCCATCTGCCAGCCGCGGAAGCTCGCGAGCCGCGTATTGAAATCCTCATCGCGATCCGCCTGCATCGACATGGAAGTAACTTCCTTGGCATCCGGCTTGGTAGCGGTAGTCACATCAAGACCCAGCGCCAATTTCTCGTTAACAGTCCCGATCTTGTAATCGGTCAATGGATAGCGGTCAGGCGGCAAAAAATTAATATCCGGGAAAAGTGTGTCGTATACAAAATTTCCGCGGGCCAACAACAGGCCTGGCGTGATCCAGCTTCTCCCATTTGCCCAGCCAGCTACAGTAGGTGGGAAAAACAACTTTTGCCCAAGGGCTTCCGTAACCTCATTGAAGTCGGGTACGCCGGGCACTTCCTTCAATTCCATTTTCCTGTAGGTGGAAATAACCAGTTCCACGGGTGATTTTATATGGACCGCCATAGAGGCCGTACTATAGAAATCGCGCGACAGAAACAAGGTTTCCAGGAAGGGTGCAATTTCGTAGTTCGATTTTCGAAGCCGGATCCCGAGTTCCGCACGCAACTCCGGCGGCAAGTCGTCACGCACGAAAAAACGGTAAATCTTCCCGGCAACATGCTCGCCGGCTACTGGTTGCTGCAAAATCAGGTCAATGATATCGATGCCATTGAAGTGACCTTGCTTGCCGAAAAAAGTCTTGACTGAAGCATCGTGTTTTTCGGGCGTTACGACGAAATCGAGATCGACGAAATTCCATCCGGTAAAGGCGCGCGCTGCTTCACGTATATCGGCTTCGCTGTAATTGCCGACACCCATGGAGAACATTTCCATGATTTCACGCGCGAAGTTTTCGTTGGGTGCGCCCTTCACATTGACCCCGGCATCGAGGAATGCAAGCATTGCCGGGTCCTGCGCAACTGCAATCAGCAAATCACGAAAGTTACCTGCCCCCTGCGCGCGGAACAGCTCGTTCTGCTTGAGCATTTTGCGATAGTCACGGACCTTTTCTTCGCTGGTGGCGAAATAGCCATGCCAGAACAGCGTCATCTTCTCTTCCAGAGGACGTTGAGTGGCAAGCATGCGGTTCGCCCACCAATATGCGACCCGGTTTGTTTCCAGCCGGCTCGCTCTGAGCCAGTAAAAAAATTTGTTAGCCACTGGCTGCAACCGGCGGTTGCCCGTTGGCTTCACCCTGATAC